>NZ_JBEZJZ010000117.1:0-26216 GCF_040651455.1 Streptomyces sp. NPDC048483 | reverse complement strand
TCTGGCCTCCGCTGTTCTGTAATTCCTCCGGAATTTTGATCAGCGCCGTGGCCGGTCTGCTCCTGATCGGAGCCTTCGCAGTAATGGAGCGGCGCAGCTGCGACCCGCTCGTGCCCCCTCGACTGTTGTCGAACCCGTCGCCGACGGCCTGGCCCTGTGGGGCAAGGTCACATACAACGCGCTCGGCGGCTTCGAACGGCTCACGCTCCTGTCCGCCCTGGCGGCGGTGACCGAGCGCATCGGCCCGATCGCCACCGTCTCCACCACCTTCGACGACCCCTTCCACACGCCGGAAGTTCGCCTCCCTCGACCACCCACCCGAGGTGGGAGCTCCCAGCTATGCCATCTGGTTGCGGACCACGCGCAAGAACGCCGACGGAAGGGTCGTCAGCGGCACCGGCGGCGTCGGCTACCTCCACCTCCCGGCCTGGCCCAGCGCCGTCCAGCGCCAGTGCTGGCTCAGGTGGGCTGCGCTGAGTGGGCGCACCCTAAAGGTCGCCCCGGGCAGGGTCACTGCCGTCGAAGGTGAGGTGACGTACCGGTCCACCATGATCTGGAAGGAGCTGTGCCCCCTTCATCGCGACACCTCGTGGGACAAGCACACCGTGGTCCAGGGTCATGGTGGCCCACTTGTACCGCAGGCCGTACGGTCTTCCTGCCGCATTCCTTTTCTGGTTGCGGGGCACCGTCGCAGGCCGCCTGCGCGA
The DNA here is from genome assembly GCF_040651455.1 of Streptomyces sp. NPDC048483. Classification (NCBI taxonomy): domain Bacteria; kingdom Bacillati; phylum Actinomycetota; class Actinomycetes; order Kitasatosporales; family Streptomycetaceae; genus Streptomyces; species Streptomyces sp. NPDC048483. The sequence continues at coordinate 25,509 of NZ_JBEZJZ010000117.1, read as the reverse complement.
CGCCCACCAAGTGGAGTCGGTAACCGCGAACCTCACCGATGTCCGACGCACATGGACGGTGACTACGGCACGCAAGGGCCCGGCCATGACCCATCGGACAGGCCCTAGATGTACAGCGCGTCGAAGACATGGGCGTACTTCTCGTGGACGGCCTGGCGCCTGACCTTCAGCGTCGGCGTGAGCTCCCCGGTCTCCTCGGAGAAGTCATGGCCGAGAATCGCGAACTTCTTGATCTGGGACACCCGTGCGTACCGGCTGTTGGCCTGGTCGACCAGCCCGTGGACGAGTTCAAGGACCTGCGGGTGTGCGGCCAGGGCGTCGATGTCGGCGTGGGGGAGCCCATGGACCTGGGCCCAGGGGAGGATCTGTTCGGCGTCGAGCGTGAGGAGCGCAACCGGGTAGGGCCGCCGGTCGCCGTACATCACGGCGTGGGAGATGAACGGGGATCGGCGCAGGTCGTGCTCCAGGTTCACCGGGGTGATGTTCTTGCCGCCCGCGGTGATGATGATGTCCTTCTTACGCCCGGTGATGGTGACGTACTCGTCGTCCACCGCGCCGAGGTCACCGGTCCGCAGCCAATCTCCGTCGAGCGCCTCGGCGGTGGCCTGCGCGTTGTTCCAGTAGCCGGCGAAGACGTGCGGGCCGCGCAGGAGAATCTCGCCGTCCTCGGCGAGGCGGACCTCGCAGCCGGGGACGGGGAGCCCAATGGTGCCGATCCTGGCGGCGTGCGGAGGGTTGAGCGTGCCGAGTGAGGTGGACTCGCTGAGGCCGTATCCCTCGCACACCGGGACGCCGGCGGCATGGAAGAACCGCAGGACGTCCGGTGCGATCGGCGCGGCACCCGAGATCGCCATCCGCAGCCGACCCCCGAACACCGCCCGGACCCGGGCGAACAGCTGCTTCTCGGCCCGCTCGAAGGGACTGCGCAGTTCGGCGGGTACCGGTCGTCCCTCGGCCTCCAGCCGGCGTACGGCCAACCCGGTCATCACATCCTGGTCGAGCTGGACGGGCGGCTCCTGCGCGGTGAACCGGGCGTGGATCTTCTCGTAGACGCGTGGCACCGACGGCAGGAATGTGGGTGCGACCTCCGCGCAGTCGGACACGATCGAGGAAGCGCCCCCGCTGGAGAACACCACCACCCCGCCGGCGCCGGTCATACCGAGCAGGACGACCTGGGCGAACACGTGCGCCAGCGGCAGGAAGAGGTATGCGACGTCGTCCGGGCCGACCACCCGCAGGTGCTCGGTGACCCGGCAACTCGCCATGAGGTTGCGGTGGGTGAGCACGCAGCCCTTTGGCCGGCCCGTCGTTCCGGAGGTGTAGATGATGACGGCGGGGTCGCCGGTGCGCACCGCCCCGATACGCCTGCGTAGTTCGGCCGGCTCGCCGGCTCGGCCGTCGCGGCGCAGCGCGTCGAGGGAGGGGGGCGTCGCTGTGCCGTGCGCCGGGTCGATGAGCAGGGTGTGCCGCAGCCCGGGGACCCGGTCACGGATCTGCTCGATCTTCGCCAGCTGGTCGGTGTTCTCGCAGATGACCGCGGTGGCACCGGAGTCGCCGAGCACCCATGCGCATTCTTCCGGCGAGCTGGAGGGGTAAATCGGTACCACGACGGCGCCGGCCGCGGCGATGCCGAACTGCACCTGGGCGAACTCGGGGCGGGTGTCGGCGAGTACGCAGACCCGGTCCCCTGGCTGGACGCCGAGTCGGGCGAGTCCGAGCCCGATCTCCCCGGCGGTCTTGCCCAGTTCGGCGTAGGTCAGGTCTTCCCAGCGGCCGTCACGATGGAACCGCTGTGCCGGGGCGTCGCCGAACCGCTCGGCGGCGGCGAAGGCGAGTGTGGCGACCGTTTTGGAAGGTATGGACGTGCTGTGCATGTGCGTTCTCCGCTCAGAGCTGGATCGCCTTGGTTTCGAGGAACTCTTCGAGGCCGTATCTGCCGAACTCGCGGCCGTTACCGGACTGCTTGTAGCCGCCGAACGGGGCGAGGGGGTTGAAGGCGGCGCCGTTGATGTCCACTTGCCCGGTACGCAGGCGGCGGGCCAGGCGCGTGGCGCGTGCCGGGTCGGCCGACCACACCGCGCCTGACAGGCCGTACATCGAGTCGTTCGCGATCCGGACGGCCTCGTCTTCGTTGTCGTAGGGCAGGATCGCCAGCACCGGCCCGAAGATCTCCTCCCGGGCAATGGTCATGTTTGGTGTGACCTGGGAGAACACGGTGGGGTGGACGAAGTACCCATGCGGGAACGGCAGCGGGTCCGGTCCGCCGGCCACCAGCTTCGCCCCCTCGGCGATGCCGGTCTCGATGAAGCCGCGTACGCGCTCCAGCTGGGTCCGCGAGACCACCGGGCCGAGGGCCGTATGCTCACTGAACGGGTCCCCGACGGTGTACGCGGCCGCGGCGTCCGCCACGATCCGCTCGGCCTCGGCGAGCCGGGACCGGGGCACCAGCATCCGGGTCAGTGCGATACAGGTCTGACCGGAGTTGATGAAGCACTTGCTCAGGCCGTGTGCCACCGCCGTCTGCAGGTCGGCGTCGTCGAGGATGATGTTCGCCGACTTGCCGCCGAGCTCCAGCGACACCCGCTTGACCGTCCGCGCGGCCACTTCGCTCACCCGCCGCCCGGCGGCGGTGGAGCCGGTGAACGACACCATGTCCACACCGGGATGTCCGGCGAGCGCCTCCCCGACGACCGGGCCGGTGCCGGTGACCACGTTGAACACCCCGGCAGGCAGACCGGCCTGCTCGGTGATCTCGGCGAGGAGGTAGGCCGTCAGCGGGGCGACCTCGCTCGGCTTGAGCACCACCGTGCAACCGGCGGCGAGGGCCGGCGCGACCTTGCCCGCGATCTGGTGCAGCGGATAGTTCCACGGGGTGATCGCGCCGACCACGCCGACCGGCTCGCGGACGACCAGCGAGTTGCCGATCTCTTCCTCGAACGCATAGCTCCGCAACAGGCCCGGCATCGAACCGAAATCGATGACCGGCAGGCCGGCCTGGATCATGCGGGAATGGGCGAGCGGCATGCCCACCTCGCGGCTGATCAGCGAGGCGATCTCGTCGGCACGGGCCGCCAGCCCGTCGGCGATGGCCTGCAGACAGCGGGATCTTTCCTCGACAGGGGTGGCGGACCAGGTTTCGAAGGCCCGCCGGGCCGCCGTCACCGCACGGTCCACATCGGAGGCGGTGCCCGCCGGGATGCGGGCGATCACTTGCTCGGTGGCCGGGTCGACCACATCGATCGCTCCGGGGCCGGCCGGCTGCGTCCACGCGCCCGCGATGTAGTGCCGGTCCTGGACGGACATTCCGCCGACGTGCGCCATCTGGATCTCCTCGATCGCTTCGTCCTGCATGGGGTCTCCTCCTCGCTCAGGCGCGCAGGGACGGGCGGACCGCGCCGTCGGCAATCGCCCCGGCGGTGCGCCGGGCCAGCGCCATGATCGTGACCATCGGGTTGGTGCCGGCCGCGGTGGGGAAGGCACTGCCGTCACCGATCCACACGCCGGGCGTGTCGTGCAGCTCGCCGTACGGCCCCGCGACGCTGGTCCGGGGATCCGGCCCCATCCGGCAGCTGCCGGTCTGGTGTGCGCTGAACAGCCGCAGCCCGCCCGCACCGAGCGGGAGCCGCCGCACCCGGCGCAGATGGCTGTCCAGGTCGTCACCGGCCCGCCAGTGCGGCGCACCCGTGCCGAGGACATGGATCTCGCGGGCCCCGGCGGCCTCGTGCAGGCGGGCCTGTGCCTCGATCGCCCGGTACGAGAGGCGCACGTCGAGCGGGTCGGTCAGCTCGTAGGTCACCACCGGTTCGCCGGCGGCGTCCACAGTCACGCGGCCATGACCCCGGTCGCGCAGCAGCCCGATGAAGGTGGCGCCGTAGCGGACCTTGGCCATCAGCCGCTTGTGCTCGGCGCCGCTCGCGAAGGGGAGCGCCGAGCCGATGAGCCCCGGGGCGTACTGGGCACCCTCGATCAGGAACCCATGGCCCGACTCGACGTCGGCGAACTCGTCGCACAGCCCCGCGTGCGGAGCCCCCCACCACGCCTTCTGGTCCTCGCCGTAGACCCCGAAGACCGCGGTGGACGGGTGCAGCCGCAGGTGCTTCCCGACGGACGGGCCGCCGATTCCGGAGCGGAGCAGCAGGGCGGGAGACTCCAGCGCCCCACCTGCCACGACGACGTGCCCGGCACGTACGGTGACCTTCGCGCTGCGGCCGGTCGCCGGGTCGGACCAGGTGGCCTCCACGCCGGCGGCCCGGCCGTGCTCGACGCGCACCCGGTCGGCGCGGCAGTGCACCAGCAGGTCGGCGCCGTCCCGGTACGCGTCCTGCAGATAGGTCTTGAGCGTTCCCTGCTTCGATCCGGACTGGTCGCCGAACCCCAGGTACCCCGCGGTGCGCGGATCGTAGCGGTCCGGGTCGGCGTTGCGCACCACTGTCGTGAAGGACCAGCCGAGCCGTTCCGCGCCCTCCTGCATCCGCTGCTGGGGCCCGTTGAGGTCCGAGCAGCGGTCGGTTGCCGAGATACGGGTCAGTACCGCGTCCAGGTGAGCGTCGAAATCGGGCCCCGCCAGCCCGTGCAGGCCGAGCGTCTCCCACTCCTCGCGCACCCACGGATGGGTGCGCAGGCAGTTCGTCCAGTTGACCGTCGTGCCGCCGCCGAGACAGGCCCCGGCCTGGATCGCGACGTTGCCGTCGGCGGTGGCCTGGGGGCCGCCGCGCCAGTACAGGTTCCGGTACGCACGGAGTTCCAGCTGGTCGAAGTCGGCCTCGTCGTACTGCCCGGCGGCCTCCAATATGACGACTTTCAGCCCTCGGCGGGCGAGCTCACCGGCGATCACCCCGCCGCCCGCGCCCGTGCCGACCACGCACACGTCGGCCGCATAAGTGACCTCGTCCCGGTCCGGCACACGGGGGCGGATCGGCCTCAGGGCCGCGGGCGGGCTACTGGCCGGGCCGGGGTACCCGAAGACCCGCCAGTTCGGATTCCGCCCGGTCCGCAGGTCTGCGTCGCCGTAGGCGAGGAAGAGCACCGCGCCCACCAGCCCGCTGATCCCGGACGCGGCCTGCGAACCGAGCAACGACGCGGTGCGCAGGATCTGCTCCCGGGAGGCCTGCGAAGCCCGGGTGATGTCCTGCGCGGCCAGGCCGTCGAGGAGCTGGATCAGCCCCGCACGGCGCTCCGCCGGCATCGTGCCGACGATCCCTTCGAGTGCGGCATCGACGCCCAGGTCGGAGGCGGTGCGTGCCCAGAAGCCGTCGGGATCCTCGGTGCGATCGATGCGCGGCACGACGGTGTCGCATACGACTCGCAGGACGGTCCGCTGGGACTCGCTCAGTCCAGTGGTCATGCCCGGTCCTCCTAGGGTGCAACGATTCTAAGAACGTCTCACATCGACCGTTTCAGGGATTGCCGTTTTCTGCAACACTTCTGGAAGTGTTTCTTTCAGGAGGTGGCTGTATGATCGTCTCGGGTGTCTACAGGGAGGTCGAGCGCGGTGATGGTGGCCGAAACGCCGTTGACGCGGCACTTGGCGGCGGGAAGGGTGCCGCGCCGCAGTCCGCTGGACGCCTTCGAACTCGCACGGCAGCGGTATCTGGCGGGCCGGCGGATCGATATGCAGGACGTTGCCGCCGAGCTCGGCGTCAGCCGGGCCACCCTCTTCCGCTGGGTGGGCAATAGGGACCAGCTGATCGCCGAGGTGATCTGGTCATTCACCGAGCCCGCCCTGGAGGAGGCGGCAGCTGCTGCTCCCGGTCGCGGGGGCGCCCGTATCGCCGCCGTCGTCGAGTCCTTCACGCGCGGCATCATCGAGACCGACTACTTCCATACGTTCGTCTCGCGCGAGCCCGAGGCCGCACTCAGGCTGATGACCACCAAGGCCAGCGTCGTACAGCAGCGCATCGTCGCGAAGATCCAACAGTTGCTGCAGGAGGAGGTGGACCGTGGCGCTCTCGATCCGCCGATGGCCCTCCCCGATCTCGCCTACGTCATCACCCGCATCGGCGAATCGTTCGTCTACGCGGACCTGATCACCGGCGATCAGCCCGATGCGACCAAGCCGGCATCCGCCGTCGCCGCACTCCTGCGCTGATCCATCCGCCTTCACGGTGTCGTGATGAGGGAGCGCATCCACTCGCCCTCCGCCCCCGGAACGCCGCGGGCGAACGCGAGACGGCCGACGAGACCGCCAAGAGGACCGACGAGGCCGTCAACGGGATCGCCCACCGGCTTCATCGGCGCCGGGATGACACCCACGACTGCGGCCCGCCCCGTCTCCGGGGGACCTCCAGGCCCTGCCCGGTGCCGAGACTTCCGTGGTCTCCTGCCGGCCGCCACCCCGAGGTCATCGCCGTGACGCCCTCGCCTCCGAGGAATGATCACCGCTGCCCCGCGCCCTCATCCGACCCCACCGCTTCCCACACCGCAGAAGGGGTGCCAGGCCCATGCCCCTCGACACGCAGATCGCTGCCATTCTCGACCAGCTCAACGCCTTCGCCGCCCCGCCCATCCGCACGACGGACCCCGAACTACCGCGGGAGTCGGAACGGCAGTTGCGCGCCGTGGCCGCCCCCGCCCGATCGAGGTCGGCTCCGTACGGGACACCACCGTTCCGGGCCCGGCCGGAGGCGTCCCCGTGCGGATCTACCGACCGGCCACGGACGGGCCCGCCCCCACGGTGGTCTTCTTCCACGGCGGCGGCTGGATCACCGGAGACCTCGACAGCCCTGACCTCGTCACACGCCGGCTCTGTCGCGACGTCGATGCCGTCTGGGCGCCGTCCACTACCGCAGGTCCCCGGAGCACCCCTTCCCCGCCCCCTACGAGGACTGCCCGGCCGTGACCCGTCACGTCGCCGACCGCATCGACGACTACGGGGCGCGGCGCGACCGCCTCGCGGTGGCCGGGGACAGCGCCGGCGCCAACCTGGCCGCCGTGGTAGCCCAGACCTTCCGCGAGGAGGACCGCCCGCTCGCCGCCCAGCTGCTGGCCTATCCGCCGACCGACTTCGACGGGCAGTACCCCTCACATGCCGAGAACGCCAAGGGGTACTTGCTCACCACCGAGAGCATCGTGGACATCCAGCACCTCTACGCCGGCGACGACCCCGCAGCCCGGTCCTCCGCTCAGGTCTCGCCGCTGCGCGCCGGCCGTCTCGCCGGGCTCGCCCCCGCCATCATCGCCACGGCTCAGTACGATCCGCTCCGGGACGAGGGTCAGGCCTATGCCGTGGCACTCCATGACGCCGGTGTCGAGGTGTTCACACGCAATGACGACGGGCTGATCCACGGCTTCCTGAACATGTTCCCCGCCAGTCCCGCCGCCGACGCGGCCATCGGCGAACTGTGCGCCGAGCTCAAGCGCCGTCTCCACGAAACGGCAGCCGGGTAGCACGCTGCTGACGACGCAGACCGGGGGGTAAGAGATGCGCATCGTTCTGCGCAGCCCATTTCCTGCGAAGGGCGTGATCCGGCCCCTCGTGCCGTGATGCGTCGGCCTGTGGATGCATTGCCGTGCCATCTCTGTGTGTAGCCGGCTCCGCCAACCAGAAAACACCAGATCTCGATAGCGGCCCAGAAGACTGCTCCGCCGGTCTTCCCCACGAGTTGAACAACGCTCAACTCACCTTCTTGGCAAGGGTTGTGGGCCATCCGGGCTGGTCGCTTCCACGTCTTGGCCGGTGGTCGTACGGCTGTGATCTTCGGGAGCTTACGCTGTGCCGGTCCGGCGGTCGGCGGTTCCGGCCGGCCCGTGACAAGCGCACTGTGCGGAGGGAGCACAAGAGCATGGAGCGTCGAGGCCGAGCCGGTCGCACCTACCCTCAAGGGGCGGGCACTACGGGTGCGTTCGCGTGGCGTGCGACCCGTTGCGGTCGCGTGGGGCGGCGCCACGGTCAAAGGCGCTCGCACGCCGCCCTTCCCTGACGTGCACACCCCAATATGTAGCATCGCTTGGACTGATGGCCAACGAGGGAGAGCTGTGCCAAGCATCGACGAGAGTCTGTTGATCCCGTTGGGGCCGGAGGACCCGCAGGAGGTCTCCGGATACCGGTTGCTCGCGAAGGTCGGAGAGGGCGGAATGGGGGCCGTCTACCTTTCGCAGACCCGAGGCAACCAGCCGGTCGCACTGAAGGTCATCCGCCGCGAGTTCGCGCAGAATGCCGATTTCCGGGCCCGCTTCGAGCGTGAGGTGCAGGCCGCGAGCCAGGTTTCCGGATACCACATCGTGCCGGTCCTCGACCACGACATGAACGGCGAGCAGCCGTGGATCGCCACCTCCTACGTCCCCGGCCTGCCCCTGGACGAGGCGCTGGCCCGGTTCGGCCCGCTCCCACTCTCCGCCACCTTCCAGCTCATCAGTTGCACGGCGCAGGCGCTGAGTTCGGTGCATGCGGCCTCGGTGATCCACCGGGACCTCAAGCCCAGCAATATCCTGCTCAGTTCCAAGGGCCCCTGGGTGATCGACTTCGGTATCGCCCGTGCCACCGACGCCACCCAGCTCACCCAGACCGGTGGTTTCATCGGCACCCCGCAGTACATGTCGCCGGAACACGCGCTGGGCAAGGCCGTCACCGGAGCCACCGACATCTTCGCCCTCGGCCTGATCGCCGCCGTGGTGGCCACCGGCCGCCACCCGTACGGGGACGGCTCCGGCATTTCCATCGCCGCCACCATCGCCAACACCGACCAGCGGCCGCCGGACCTGAGCGGGTACCCGGATGCCCTGCGGGAGGTTCTGGCGCGCTGTCTGGCTCCCGACCCGGCGCAGCGGCCGGGCCCCGCCGCTCTCGCGGATTGGTGTGAACAGGCCTTGGGGCGGCAGCGGCGCGACTTCGCCGGCTGGCTGCCCGCACCGCTCGCCGCGGAGATCGCCGGCCGGGAGGAGGCATCCCGGCGCCCTCCGCAGCCGGCCGCCCCTGCCCCCTCGCCCGTCCGCACGCCCACCCAGGCCATCGGCGGGGCTCCGGCCACCACGCCCACACCCGCGTACGCCGCTCCTACTGAGGCGGCCGCGCCGCCGCAGACGCCCAGGCCGCACTCGTCGGCGCCGGGGGCCGTCGCCTCCAGCCCGCGACGCCGTCAACTGATCATCGGCGGCGCCGTACTCGCGCTGGTCGCCACGGCAGGGGTGGTCTGGACCGTCATCCCAGGCGGTGACGACAGCGCCGGCAAACACGCTTCCACCAAGACCAGGGACCACGCGGGCAGTGGGCCCTCGAACGAGGCGGACGCCCCCGTACAGGCCGGCTACCGGCTGGCGTTCGAGGACAAGCCGATCTCCCTCGGATATCCGTCCTCGCTCCACGGATTCAGCAATACCGACCTCGATGTCGCGGTCAACGACAAGAACGCGCCGGAGGCGAAGCAAGTCTCCACCAGTAACAGCGAGATCACCATGTGGTCCTCCGAGATCCTCTTCCGTACCACGTTCGGCAAGAGCCTCGGCGTCACGCCTCAGGAGTGCTCAACAGCACCCAAGAGCAATCCGATTCCGCACGCCTGGCAGGCCAGGGAACTCGGTGGCCGCAAACGAATTTCCCAGGGCGATCTGCTCTGTACGGTCACGAGCAACGGCAATCTGGCGCTGTTCAAGATCACCGAAGCCTCCGGCGGCCAGGACGGGACTGCCACGAAATCGGGGGTAGCCACCCTCCCCCAGTACAAGGGCCTTGTCACCCTGTGGAAGCCGGTGTCGAAGTAACCACGCCGAGCGGGCCCGGCGTGACATGACCATCAAGCGGCTTCGCGTGGCGACAGGCGGGCGCGTGCTACCCGCGGCGAGCACCTGCTGGTAGCGCACGCCGGCCTGGTTCACCCACGGCGGGCGAGGCGGCTGATGCATGAGTCTGTGGTCTCGCCAGGTCGTGGGCGGACTCGGATGGGCAGCGGGCGGAGGTCGTGCGGCAGCGATGGGGTCACCGGCGGGCTGCTGGTCTCCGGACACGCCGCCCCGCACCGGGCCCAGTACGCGGAACTGCACAAGAGCGACGACGAGACGCTGATCGCCGAAGTCCGGCGGCTCGGCAACCTCGACGCGGAGGCCTGCGACATCCCCGAACTGCGCGAACTGCCGCTCCCGGTACTGCGCACCGACTACCGGCCCATCGAGAACCACCGTCCCCAGCACCCAGGCCGCGTACGGCGCCGATCACGGCCTACACCGGTGACGACGACCCCCACTGCGCCCTCGAGGACGCACACACCTGGTCCGAGCTGACCGCCCCCGGCGCATTCGACGTCCGTTCGTTCCCGGGCGACCACTTCTCTCTCGTGCCGCGCGAACGCGAACCGCTCGCCGACATCACCGACCGCCTGCGGTGAAGAACCGGCCGCGCGGCGAATCACCGACGGGCAGTCGGACCCACCGCAGCCACGACCGGTAGCGGCATCTTTCGCTGTCACCGGGTCGTCGATCGCAGACGTCGGAGACTTGCCCTCCCGCACGTGCACCACACCCAGCGGTCGCGGGAGCTCGTCCCGGGGCGCAGGCCCTGGACAGGCTGCGCTACCCGAGCGCCGTTTCGGCGCGGGCGGCGAAGTCCAGCACGGTGCGGGCGCTGAGGGACCAGGCGTGGGCGGTGGGACGGTGCAGGGTCTGGACGAGCAGGACCGAACCGTGGGGGAGTGGTTCGATCGTCAGCCGTCGGGCCACCTGCCAGCTGTGGTTCCGGTCGGTACCGGCCGTGGCAGGAGTCAGGGCATGGGCCATGTCGACCAGCTCGGTGTCCCTGTTCAGACAGTTTGCGGTTGCGGGGTCTCCTTCGAAGAGGGCGGGGGCGGAGCCACCGGCCGTAATCAGTTCGATGTGTGAGGGAACCGGTGGCGCCAGGGGCACCGCATAGAGGAGGTGGCTCAGTCCGAGGCTTCGACGGATTCCCGAGCGCCCGCCCAGGACCGAAGCACGTAGTTCGAAGGGTCTGGGCGCCTGGGCGTCGATGTAGATGAAGCAGTGCGTTGGCGCAGGCATTCCGCTGAACCGCTCGCGCGGCGGGAGCAGACTCCCGGCCGGTACGCCGGTGCTCTCGGCCGGCAAGGTGACGGCCAACGGCGATTCTGCAAGACCAAGTTCGTCCTCCAGCGCTGCGCCGATGTCGGCGGCAACCTTCTCCGGATATGCGCTTCGGCCGGTCCAGATCGCGGCGGGCATTGCGGTCTCCTCGCTTCGTCAGGAAAGTCCGGCGGCTTCCTGGCGGACTTGCGCTGCCTGGTGCTCTTCCCCCGTGGCCGCCAGCAGTTCGCTCAGACGCCCCAGCGCTGCCCTTCGTTCCGCTGGGAACCGCCCCGGTCGGACCCGGGTGAGCTCACGCCAGAGATCGGCGGCCTCCCTGGCCTGCCGCAGCGCTTCCGTGTGCTGGCCCTGAGCGGCCAGCTCGTCACGGCTGGTGTCCAACTGCTGCGCCCGACGCAGCAAGGTCTGCGTGCGATCTTCGACCGGGACCGGCGCGGCGGCCTCCTCTCGGGCGACCCTCCGCCTGCGTACGGCCACGCTGAGATATCCCACCAGGGCGATCAGCGCTCCGGTGATGACGGCAGAAACCAGCTTGTGCAAAAGATCATTCACAGGGACACCCGTTCATTCAATGAGGACGCGCACCTACGGATACGCGTGAAGGACGCAGAGGCACGACCGGCTGTTCGGCACCTTGCCTGCCAACTGTCGTGGGAGACGCTGAAATGACGATGAAATCTCGATCACGCTCAGGACCGGAGGTTTCGAGATGAACGAGGCTCTTCCCAACGGCTTCGGATGGCAGCGCCCGGGCCCGTGGCGGGCCTGCTGTGGGACGCCGCTGGATCCGGGTCCGGTACGGCGGCAGGCGGTGCCGACTGCCCTGCTGGTCGGTCGGCACATACCCGGCTCACATGACGGGGCCACCGCCCATTGCACGCATGTCCCAGGGCCGATGAACCTTCCATCGGCCCCGGGACATGCACGATCAACAACGCGAAGACGGCCGCGCTGATCCGCCGCGCGATCACCTGAGCGCCGGGCCTGCCCTGGAGGGGCTGGTCGAGGGGCACCTCGTACACCACATGGCCTCGGAACGCCCGCGGTTGCCTGACCCGGCAGCCGTGTCAGCACGGCCCGTCAGCGTCGCGCCCCCCGAGACGGGGCCGCTTGGCGGGGTGCTCAGGCGTCGTACCAGGTGACTCCGTCACCGCCGTCGTGGCCGATGGTCTGCGTCATGACATTGCCGTCCTGCCAGTACTTGGGGTGCTGGTTCAGGAAGCCGGGGATGGACTGGACCGAGGTGGCGTCGCACGCCAGGTCGGTGCGGATGCAGAAGCGCTGCACCGGGACGCCGTCGAACTTCGCCGGGCCGGCGCCCGTAGAAGTGAATCCCAAGGCACTCCAACCCTTCGGGACCCGGGCCCAGATGCCGGTGTCGGGCTGCAGGGGGTCGGCGTACAGCATGCCGTTCACCTGCGAGCGGGGTATGTCGGTGTCGCCCTTGGCTATCGTCTGGAGGACCTGGTCGGCCACTTGCGCGCCTTGGGAGTAGCCGACGATCGTGAAGCGGGCGCCCGGATCGCGGCGGTAGGTGTCCTCGGCCGTGGCCAGCAGGTTCCGGTATCCCTCGCGCACGCTGGCGTCGTAGCTCGGTGCGTTGACGTCCGGGGCGTTGTGGCCGTTGAGCCAGGGTCCGGCGCTCGCCGGATAGCAGACCGGCACCGGGATACCACCGTTGAGGTGCTTGTTGGCGAATGCATAGGTGGAGGTGCAGTCGGGCGCGGCCGCCGCCGAGCCTGTGCCGCCGACCTCCAGGTAGTAGTGATGCACCGAATCGGCGTGGGCAACGGTGGGTGCGACGGCGCTGGCGGCCACCATGGCTGCCGCCGCACCGGCCGCGCCCATCGCCTTCTTCCATCTGCTGGACAAGGTCATCGCTCTGCTTCTCCTCGAGCTGAGGTAGGACACAACTGCTGTGCTCGGACTTGACGTTAGCCACAGCCGTTGGAATGGCGATGAAACGAAGGAATGCGTTGATGGCGCCGTATCCGAACCGGCAGTGGGCGGTGCGCCCCTGGGCGACCGCCGCCTGCCATGAACGGCAGCTGGGCCGCCGGCGGCCATCGCGGAATCCTCTCGGGATCGGCTCATCGTCATGAGCGCAGGCCGTCTGTTCTTAGGCGCTCAATGAGTGTGCAGAAGACGAAGGAGTTCGGGATTTTGGACTCCGTTGGCCTCAGCCTGTGCCAATTCCCGTCGATATTGAGCCTGATGGCCCCATTCTTCCTCTCGATCTGCTGCACCTGCGGCCACCGCGCGGACACCTCTCCAGATCCGACCTTCTCCAGGGTCAGCCAGACGTCCCCGAAGGTGAGTCGCTCGCCCTTGCCGAGTGCGGCCCATGCCCGGGGTAGCTGGGCATGGGTGACGGCCCGTCGGATCTCGGGCCCCCATTCCTCCGCGTCGCTGTCCTCCGGCCTGCCGTGCAGCACGATTCGCTTCCCTTCGACGTCGGTGAGCGTGTAGGTGCGAGTGATTCCGACGCGGGCCGGGCCGTGCGGGTGCCGGGTGGTCTCCTGGAACACAGAGGTGGTGTCGTAGCGGACGACATGGATCCGACCCTTGACGGCAACAGTCATCCCGTGGTCGTACAGGTCCAGTCGCGCGTCTGCGCGCGGCTTCCTCGCGGAAGGCCGGCCGTACCGGGCGAAAGCCAACAGACCCCGGATCACCCGGATCCCCCGGATCGGGCCGGCCTGCGCGTGAGTCCTGTGCGCGGCTGCCGCGTAGGTGGCAAGCCGCTTGCCGATGTGCGCGCGGCCGGCCGCTGCGGAGATCCTCGCCAGCAGCAGCTCCTCACCGCGCGTACGCGGCATCGGCCGGATCATGGCGTGGTGGGCGCGAGGCCGAGGTCGGCATCGCATCCGCGCAGGATCATCTGGTGCGTCTGCCTCAGCAGTCGGCCCGGCGGCACCCCCAGGTCGTCGGCCAGACGGCGGCGGGTGCGGTCGAACACGGTCAACGCGTCGGCCTGCCGGCCGCTACGGTACAGCGCACGCATCAGCATCACGGCGACCGGTTCGTTCAGAGGCTGCTCCACGGCCAGGGCTCGCAGCTCGGCGGTCGCCTCGGAGTGCCGGCCCAGCCGCAGCTGCCAGTCCAGCTTCCGCTGTACGAGGGCGATCCGGCGCTCGGTGAGCCGCAGCCGCTCCAGCTCCGCGAATGGCCCGGGCAGGCCTGCCAGCAGCTCTCCGCGGAACAGGTCCAGTGCCTGGGTGCAGACCCGGACCGCCTCGGTCAGTTCGCCGGCTCGCCCGGCCGTCCCGGCGGCGGCGACCAGTTCCTCCATGCGCGTCACGTCCACCTCGACCGCGCCGGGGACCAGCCGGTAGCCGCACCGATCGCGCTGGATCACCGAATCCGTGCTGTTCTCCCTGCGCAGGATCTTCCGTAGTCGGTAGATGTACACCGGCACCACGTTCGTGATCGGCGGCTCCATCCCCCACACTCCGTCGAGCAGTTCCTGCTGGCTGACCGTCCGGTCCGGGCACAGCGCCAGCGCTGCCAGCACTGCTTGCTGGCGAAGATGCCCCAGGTCCACGGGCTGTCCATCGCGCCATGCCTGCATCGGCCCGAGCATGGAGATCCCCACCTGCGGTTCGCGTGCCCGGCGGATGACGGTTCGCGGTACCGGGTTTGCCGCCTCACGGGGGCCCTGGCGGGGAACGACCAGGCCGCAGTCGAAGGCGTGGACTATGGCGGCGGCTCGGTCGCGCAGCTCGAGCTTGGCGAGGATCCGGGCGAGATGTCCGTCCACCGCGTCCTCGGGGAGGGCGAGGGCGGAGGCGATCTCGGCGTCTGTCAGGCCACAGCCGACCGCGTAGAGCACCTCGCGCTCCCGGTGCGTGAGCGTGGTGACGGTCGGTTGACCGATGGTCGCGGTCGTCGGCATCGCGGGCTCTCCTGACGTCGAGTGGTCGGTCGGGCGGATGCCGTCGACGCTGGCCCCGGCACCGTGCAACGGACAGGCCAGCAGACCGGCCGTATCCGGCCGGTGGCCGCGCTAGAGTCCCTCACCTGGGGAAATCGACTTGCCGGGGGAAGGCCGTGACCTGTGACCAGTGAGTTCAGCGCGCTGTTGAGACGGCTGCGGCGTGAGGCGGAAATGACTCAGGAGGCCTTGGCGGAGCGCGCCGGAGTGGGCGTCCGCACCATCCGCGGGTTGGAGACCGGCGAGCGCGCCGACCCCAGAGTGACCACGGTGCGGCTACTGGCCGACGCGCTCGGGCTGAGCCCCGAGGAGCGCGAGGGGCTGCTGGCGGCCGCCGTCCGCCGGACCGGGGACGGCAGCCCACCGGAGGGCTCAACCGTCCCGACCGCCCACGCTGAGCCGGTCGCAGGCGGCCCGCCGGGGTCATTGCACGAAACCCTGGCCGACGTATCCGAGCAGCTCGCGCAGACGGTGGCCGCCCGCTGGCGGCGAGAGGAGGAGCAGCGGCAGGTCCACGATCCCTACCCGCTGCCGGTGCGCTGGCAACCGGTCGCCGAGGAGCTGACCGATCACTGGGCCAACATCCGCCGGCTGCCCGCCGGGGGTACACACGGCCCGTTGGACCTGAGCGGGCAACTCGACGAGATCGTGGGCGTGTACCGGCGGATCCCGTCCGGGCGGCTGGTGGTGCTGGGCCGCTCAGGCTCCGGGAAGACGATCCTCGCCGTGCGGCTCGTCCTGGACCACCTGAAGTCGAGGGGCCGCGCCGATGCCGTACCGGTGATCTTCAGCATCGGCTCGTGGGATCCGACCGCCATGACGTTCCGGGACTGGCTGGCCGCGCAACTGACGCGCGATCACCCCGCTCTCGCTGTCCCAGGACCCGGCGGATCGAGCCTGGCCGCCGCACTGGTCGAGACCGGCCGGGTGCTCCCCGTGCTGGACGGCTTCGACGAAATCGCCGACGGCCTGCGCCGTCCCGCGCTGGAAGCGCTCAACGCCACCACTCTTCCCCTGCTGCTGACGAGCCGTCCGTCCGAGTACGCCGCCGCGGTGGCGGAGACCGACGTACTCACCTCTGCCGCCGCGGTGGAACTGACCGACCTCACTGTGAGCGATCTGACCGACTACCTCCCGCGCACCACGCGCAAGGCCCGCGACGGGGCCCTCTCGGCGACTGCCTGGGATCCCGTGCTGAGCGAACTGCACGAGCGGCCGCACAGCCAGGCCGGTGCCAACCTCGCCGCCGTGCTGACCACTCCGCTGATGGTCACGCTCGCCCGCGCTGTCTACAGCGACACCCCCGACAACAACCCGGCCTCGCTCCTGGACACCCGGCGATTCGGCCGCCCCCAGGAGCTGGAGGACCACCTTCTCGACAACTTCACCGCCAGCGTCTACCGCCCTCGGCCCGAGCACCGCCCCGGCAGCGGGCCGCGCCGCGCCTTCGACCCGGAACGCGCCCAGTACTGGCTCGGCTATCTGGCCCACCACCTGACCCGGCTCGACACCCCCGACCTGGAGTGGTGGCGGCTCGGTCACGGGTTGCGCCGCACCACGCGCACACTGGTGACCGCGCTGGTGATCTGTCTGGCCATCGGGCTCGTCGACGGTGTCGTCGGCGCCCTCTTCGACTCCTTCGCATTCCAGCTCGCGGACGGGCTGGTGGTGGGACCCCTCTCCGGGCTCCTGTTCGGGATCGCGTACTGGTTCCTGGCCGCGGCCAAGGACGCGGTTGTGGAGCCGTCCGCCGTGCGCATGAAGATATTCGGCAGGGAAGGGAAGACCAGGCGGAGATCCCTCCGCCGACTGGTGATCGGGTTGCTCTGCGGGTTCCTGTTCGGCGTCGGCTACGGCTTCGTACGCGCAGCGCTCAACGGCGTCCTGTTTCACATCAGCATCCCGACCGTCCTGGCCATCGGCCTCGGCGACGGCATCATCTACGGCCTGATGTTCGCGCTGGGAGCCGGACCCGCCCTGGGCCTCCTGACCCTCTTCGAAACCCCTCTCGACATCCGATCCGCCGTCAATCCGGTCAGCCTCCTGCGCACGAATTGCCGGACGGTCGCCACCCAACTCCTCGTCTGGGCACCCACCTTCGGACTCATGGTCGGCCTCGGATCCATGGTGGTGATCCGGCCCGTGGCGGCGTTCCTGGGCCCGGTCGTCTGGAATCTCACGGCCGCGCTCAAGCTCGGTGTCATCAGTGGGCTCGGCGGCGCCCTCGGTTACGCGTTCAGTCTGACCGCCTGGGGTCAGTGGACGGTCTTCGCGCGCATCTGGCTGCCGCTGACCGGCCGGCTGCCCTGGCCCGTCGTCACCTTCCTCGAAGACGCCTACCAGCGGGGCGTGCTCCGCCAAGCCGGCGCGGTCTACCAGTTCCGCCACGCTCGCCTGCAACAGCACCTCGCCCGCGCCTACCGGGCGACGCGGAGTCGATCCGGGTCGCGCGGAAGGCGCGCCTCATAGCTCAGTCGGCGGCGGCCGTGCCGATCCCCCGGCGGCGCAGCAGATGGCGGTGGCGGCGCAGCCTCCACCTGGTCACAAGAACCGCGACGATCACGGTGCCCAGCAACCCCCGGCGGAACGGCACCGAATCCACGAATTCCGTCCACGAGAAACGCCGGTCCGCGGCCTTCCGCGCCCTCGGAGGCATCGGCTTCAGCGCCGGCTCCGCGCCGGCCCCGCGGACTTTCCGCCGAAACGGCATCGCTCGGAAGCGCGTCGAGCCGTCGCAGCGACTGGGCCGCTACCGCTGGGTCGTGGACCGGACAGTCTTCTGGCTGTCGGGTAACGGGGCCTCGGCCGGCGGGGCTGTCCGCGGTGACGCCTCGGACAGCCCCGCGTCGTGCTCAGGCGTGCTCACTCAGTGGCAGGTGGTGGTGCCGCTGTCGGAGTAGGTCTTGCCCGCTTCGGGGACGAACTGCCAGTCGTAGCTGTTGGCGTGCAGGGTGAACTTGAGGACGCCGTAGGTGTCGCTGTTGCGGGCTTGGCTGTTGGGCAGGATGGTGCCGAAGCTGTAGTGGCTGGCACCGCCCATCCCGGCGACGAAGTGCCGGATGCCGCGGGCGTTGTCGAGCTGCCCGCTCGGGTTCATGGGAGCGAACCGCTCGTACTGGTGGTTGTGGCCGGTGGCGATGACCTCGGCGTTGTTGTCGTACAACGCCTGGACGAGCGGCCCGGTCGAGGTGTTGGGTGCGTGGTTGGCGCCGGAGGTGAACCGCGGCTGGTGCCAGTAGGCGATGGTGCACGGCTTGGTGCTGGCCGCCAGGTCAGAGCGCAGCCACTGCTCCTGCGCCGAGCCGACGGACATGCTGATCTCGGAGTCCAACGAGACCACGTGCCAGGTGCCGAGGTCGTAGGAGTAGTACCCCCGACCGGACGGGCCGGCGTTGGCGCCGAAATAGTTGAAGTAACCCGTGGCGCCGGACGTGTGGTAGTCGTGGTTGCCCGGCGACGGGCTGGTGCGGGCCTTGTGCCGGCCCCATGTCGGCCCGTAGTAGCTGGTGAAGTTCGACGCGGTGCCGTCCGGGTAGGCGTTGTCGCCCGCGGTGAACACCGTGCCCGGGATGCCGTCCAGCAGGTTGGCGGTTGCGGTGTCGCCGGAGCCGGAGGTGGCGATGTCGCCGGCGCCGACCAGCACCGGGTCGGCGGCGAGCGCCGCCGTGCGGGTCGAGGTGGACTTGTTCGCGGCTGCGGTGGCCCCGGGGGCGGTCGAGAGCAGAGCGGCGACGGCGGCCGTGCTCGCTGCGGCTGCTGCGATGGCCATCGATGCTCTTCGGATGTGGCGGGTGCGCATGGCGTGATCCCTTCCGAGTGAAGGCTGTGGCTCGGCGCGGGGGGCGGTGAGGAACTTAGGGTTCCGCTGTGCGCCCGGCCACAGCGGTCAGGTGAACGTTGGGCGTGCGGGAGATGAGGCTTTTTCGCTCTCGCACACGCGTGCTGGCGAGTCGTCATCGCGACACGGGCCGTTCACCAACTCCAAGCCTGCCCGCCTGTGTTCGTACCTGGTTCACGGATCAAGGGCCCCGGACGATGGGGCACCGTCATCGCGGTCATCGCGGCCGACTGCCGCCGGAGGCGAAGGCTCCCGGGGCAGCGGTCACCGCGGCGGCGACCCATCCCTACGTCCGGCGGAAACCGCAGGAGGTGCGTGGCTGCATGTACCTGTCCACGATCGGCAGGTCGAGCACTGCCGACAGCACAGGCGAGTCCGGCGGGCGCCGGCTGCGTGCCATCGGCGCCAACGTCTTCGCGCTCGGCGCGGTCAGCCTGGTCACCGACATCTCCGCAGAGATGGTGACCGCAGTCCTTCCTCTCTACCTGGTCCTCGGCCTCCACCTGAGCCCGATGGCGTACGGGGCGATCGACGGGGTCTACACCGGCGCCACGGCGCTGCTGCGGATCGTCGGCGGCTACGTCGCCGACCGGGTACGCAACCGCAAGGCGGTCGCAGGCGTCGGCTACGCGCTCTCTGCCGTGGCCAAGCTCGGTCTGCTCGCGGCCGGTCGGTCGGTCGGCGCGGTCGGGCTGGTGATCGCCTTCGACCGGGCCGGAAAGGGGCTGCGCACGGCGCCCCGGGACGCACTGATCACCCTGTCGACGCCGCCGAAGGCGCTGGGCCGGGCCTTCGGCGTGCACCGGGCGATGGACAGCTTCGGCGCCTTCCTCGGCCCGTTGGTGGCCTTGGCCGTGCTCGCCGCCACCGCCCAGTCCTTTGACGCGGTCTTCGTCACCAGCTTCTGCGTGGCCGTCCTCGGTGTCGTGCTGCTCGTACTGTTCGTCCGCGACCGGCGCGAGGCACGACCCGCGACCGGGGCCGTCTCACCGCGCGGCGCCTTCTCGCTGCTGCGGGCCGCGCCGGTCCGCCGTCTCGTCCTCTGCGCCTGCCTGCTCGGGCTGGCCACCGTCGGCGACGGTTTTGTGTATCTGCTCCTGCAGTGTCGCGAGGAGCTGCACGCAAGCTGGTTTCCGCTGCTCGCGGTCGGCACCAACCTCGGCTATCTGCTGCTCGCGGCTCCTCTCGGCGCCCTGGCCGACCGGGTCGGCAGGCTGCCGGTGATGCTGGGCGGCTACACCGCGCTGATCGCCGTCTACCTGTTGCTGTACGGCCCACTGGGCGGATGGCCACTGATCGCCTCGACGCTCGCCCTTTACGGAGTCTTCTACGCCGCGACCGACGGCGTGCTCATGGCGCTGGCCGGCCCGCTGCTGCCCGAGCGGCTGCGCACCACCGGCATCGCTGTCATCCAGACCGGCCAAGCGCTGGCCTATCTCGTCTCCTCGGTTCTGTTCGGGATGGCATGGCAGGCGTGGGGTCCGGTCACGGCCAGCGGGGTAGCCGCCGCAGGCGTCGTGGTGGCGGTGGTCGCTACCGCGGTGCTGCTTGCCCGCCGGCCCGCTGCCCTCACCCCGGAGGTGTCCCGTTGACCGCCTTGACCCAACGGACCCGCATCGTCCTGGCCCTGGCCGCCACCGCCGTCCTCGCCACCGTCGCTGTCGGCTACGTCCGGCTGGCTGCCGACCGGAGCCCCGCGGCTGCCACCACCACGACCGGGGACCGCGTGACACTGGCTCCTGGCCCGCGGTTGCTCGTGGTCAGCGGCCGCCGCCTCGCCACCGTCTCCCGGGACGACCCGAGCGGTCCGCCGGCCGTTGCCCCGCTGGAGTGCGTGCGCGTCTACGCAGCGGCAGGCACCGGCATCTGCGTCCGTCCTGACTCCCCGTGGTCGTACCATGTCGCCGTCCTCGACCGGGACCTCCACGAGAAGCGGGCGTTCCGGGTCCCCGGTCTGCCCAACCGGGCCCGGGTCTCGGCCAGCGGCCGGATGGTGGCGTGGACCACCTTCGTCGGCGGCGACTCCTACACCAGCAGCGGCTTCTCCACCCGCACCGGCATCCTCGACACCCGCACCGGGACGGTCGCCGCCACGCTGGAGAAGTTCACGGTTACCAGAGAAGGGCGGCCCTATCGGGCCGCCGACCTCAACTTCTGGGGCGTCACCTTCACCGCCGACGACAACCGGTTCTACGCGACCATGTCCACGGCGGGCCACCGTTACCTCGTCCAGGGCGACTTCGCCCGCAGAACCGTCCGCACCCTGAAGCAGAACGTCGAGTGCCCCTCACTGTCACCCGACGGCACCCGCATCGCGTTCAAGGAGGCCATCGGCAGCGATCCCACCCGCGGCTGGCGGCTGTCCGTGCTCGACCTGACCTCGATGCGGGTCACACCGCTGGCCGAGACCCGCAGTGTCGACGACCAGGCGGCCTGGCTGGACAACACCACCGTCGGCTACACCGTTCGAGACAGCAGCGGCGACCCCGACGTCTGGTCCGTCCCGGCTGACGGATCCGGCACACCCCGCCTGCTGGTGCCCCACGCCGAGTCCCCGGCCGCACTGGGTTGACCGCACCCCACAAAGCTCAAGGAGGAGGACGAACCGCGCAGCGCGCAACGGAGTCTCCGGGCCAAAGGAACGAGGCACAGCCCACACAAGGACGACGAGCTCCCCGCATCGCAGATGCCGATTAATCGCCGGAGGTGCCGCACAGCCGATTACTACTGTCGACCGTGACCGTGACCGTGACCGTGACCGTTACCGTGACCGTGACCGTGACCGTTACCAAGGCAGCCACAGCCGTGGATCCGCTGTCGGATCCGCAGCCACCCGCGTGAATACTGATCACCATGCGCATCGACTTTGATCCTGCTGCTATGTCCCGCAACGAGTTCTACAAGCTGCTCACAGCGACGGTGGTGCCGCGGCCCATCGCCTGGGTGTCGACCATGTCCCACGACGGGACGGCGAACCTGGCACCTGCGAAGTTCTGAGGAAAGCGGTATCGGCTGAGGCGACGTTAGCCCTGGTCAACGCAGGTCACAAGGAGCCGGCAAGTGAGGGGAACGTGGCCCTGCATGGCCCGGCGGGGGTGTTCGTGGGGCTTCCTTTCGGTCGGCACCGCTCTGGGTACCGCCCGCCGTCATTTGGTAGGGCACTCTTCACACCGCCGCCAGGCAGCTGTCGGCACTGATGACTACCTGCAGGTTCTTCGTTTATTGGTGGTACGCGACCTCCCCCTACTCTGACCTGCGGCAACGGGTGGAAATGCCCGATGCGAAGCCGAGTTGGTCCGCACCTGGCCCGGATCTTGGCACGTGGTGTCGGCGGCGGAGTTTCCCGCGGTACTCCATGGCAATGTTGCAGCTGCCGTTCAGCCACCCGGGTCAACCTGACTTCGGCGGCTTCTGCGCGTCGAAAGCGAAGAGGGTGTTCTTGGCCGCGGCCACGATCACCGCACGCCCTGCAAGAGTCACACGTGGGCTTGCGCCCTGCTGGCCCGTCAACCCATCGGCCTGCGGATCTGTTGTCCACAGGGGTTTGCCATCGTGCGGCGACAGCGCGACCACCCGGCCGGTGGCCGAGCTGAAATACAGTGCGCCGGCTCCCGCAACAGGACCCGACGCGCCCTCCACGCCAGTCTGCCGCGACCACTTCTTCCGGCCGGTCGCGGGGTCGAGTGCGGTGACGAGACCGGTCTGCCCGCTCACGTAGACGGTGCTGTCCGCCATGCCGGGCGTCCCCACGTATGTCTTGGCCAGTCGGGAGTACGTGACCTTCCGCGAGGCCGGATCGACCCGTGCCACCCCGTTGTAGCGGTCCAGCTCCGTTCCTCCCATGTGTATTTGCAGGAGTACGAGCCTGCCGTTGGCGACGCCCATCGGCACGGCGGGGCCGTTGACCGCGACGGGCCTGCCCAGTGTCCCCGAGGCGCGGTCGACCGGGTACAGGGTGGGGTGGCGCACCGCCAAGGCATCCACCTCCGCATCCGTCGCGCACATCGCGACGAGCTGTGGGCCCACCGGGACGGGAGCGCACTGCTTACCCGCAGGGAATGGCGACGTCCATGTGACCTGACCGCTGTGCGCGTTGCGGGCCTCGAAGCGGGAGTTGGAAGCGTCGACCGTCACGACGTCGGAGCCGACCACAATGGCGTCCTGAGTCCGACCCGTGACGGCCGTCGACTGGGCGCCGGACGGCACGGACCACAGCTCCCGGCCGTTGTTGGCGTCGATGGCCACCACCTCGCTGGGAGGGTCCTGCGGGGCGTCCTGGGCGGCGAAGCGGTAACCGAGCACCGTGTCGTCGGTGGCGCCCACCAGGTGCATGCCGTTGGCGGGGACGCCGGGGCTCTTCGCCGTCCACACCCGCGAGCCGTCCCTGGCCCTGATGCGGGTCGCGACAACACTGCCGCCCCCGCAGAACAGCGCGTCGCCGCGCGCGACGCAACGCAGCTCGTCGGGTATGTCCGGGCGACCGCCCGGCACGGTCTTGTGCCACGGCTTGAAGCCGTCCGGAAGTGCGGCACCCGGGGCCGCAAGGCTGTTGCCCTTGTCGCCGCCGCTGTTCCCCCCAAAGCCGCCCGCCGTCAGTGCGGCGACTCCTCCACCGATCCCTGCCACCGTGACCGCGACCGCGGCCGCGAACACGGGACGCCATCGGCGACGCACTCGGCGGCCGATGGGGGTGTCGGCGCTCCCCGTATCGGGACCGGCCGGGGTGGTGGTCGGGGCAGTCGGCGCCGGGGTGGTCGGCGTCGGGGTGGTCGGCGTCGCGAAGTGATGCTGGGTGATCATGTCGCGGGTGCGGCCCGCGTCACCTCCCGTCGCGTCGGTCTGGCCGAGGTCGGCCGGCAGGTCCCGTAGCAGCACGAGGAGTTCGTCCGATGAGGGGCGCCCGTTGGGCTCCTTGGCCAGGCACGACTCGACGACCGTGCGCAAGGCAACCGGCACGTCCTCCAGCGACGGCTCCCCGTGCACCACCTGATACGCAGCTATGTATGGGCTGTCCGCGTCGAAGGGCCCGTGGCCCGTCGCGGCGTACGCAACCAGTGTCCCCAGCGAGAAGACATCGGACCGCGGCCCCACATCACGCGGTGCTTGCAACTGCTCCGGCGACATGAAGGGCGGCGTACCGATGACCCGCCCTGTAATCGTCAGCGTCTGCTGGTCCACAGCGCGCGAAATGCCGAAGTCGATGACGCGTGGGCCCTCGGGCGAGAGCACGACGTTCGAGGGCTTCAGGTCACGGTGGACGACCCCCACCCGGTGGATGTCCCGCAGCGCCTCCGCCAGCCCGATGGCGAGCCTCCTCAGCTCCGCTCCGTCCAGCGGGCCCTTCGTGGCGATGCGCCGGGAGAGCGTGTGCCCCTGGATATAGGTGGTCGCCATCCACGGCTGCTCGGCCTCAGGGGCAGCGTCGACCACGGCGGCGGTGAACGCGCCGCTCACCCGCCTCGCCGCCGCCACCTCCCGCCGGAAGCGGATGCGGAACTCGTCGTCCGCCGCGAACTGCTGGTGGATCAGTTTGACCGCGACAGGTCGCCCTGAACTCGTACGGGCCAGAAAGACCGTGCCCATGCCACCCGAGCCGAGCCGGGCCTCAAGTGGATAACCGCCGATCTCGGCTGGGTCACCTTCGCGCAGCGACACTCTTCCCGACCTCCCGTCCCCCGTGCACCTCTGCCACCACGGGCCTGCGTACCAGTCCTGCACACAAACTAGCCGCTCCAGCGCCTGTGCCTGACATCCCTCCCGCTCCGTCAGTTTCTGCAGCACCTCATCGAAGTGCTGCGTCTTCTCCGCGGCGGTCTGCGCGCGGGGCGGTGTGGGCGATTATCGGTGCCTCGGGGCCCGGCCGGGTTGTTCCGCTGGATGCAGGCGACGTCGATGAGTTCCTGACGGACGACGGACTTGGTCCGCTTGCGGTCGCCAGAGACACATTGCCTGGTGCGGCACTGGACCGCGGTGAAGCCGCCGTCAGCCGCGACCACGGCTCCTGTGATGAAGCTGGAGCGTGGTGAGGCGAGGAAGCACAGGACCTCCGCGATCTCTTCGGGCTGTGCCACTCGGCCCAGGGGTTGCGCGTCGGCGAAGGGCGCCAGGTACGCACGGCTGTCGGAGCGGATCGTGTCGAGGAAATCGGTCTCGATAACGCCTGCGGCAACGATGTTGGCGCGGAATCCCAGTGGCCCGCCCCCGACTGCGAGAACCTTGGTCAGCTGGGCCAGAGCGCCCTTCGACGCGCTGTAGGCGGCACCTTCGGGCAGAGCGACGGTTCCTGTGTGATGTCGCCACTTATCGCGAGGACGCCGGGAAACTCGTCCGGCAGAGACCCGCAGCGCGCCTGGTCCGTGAGGCCAAGCAAGGCCGCGAAGGCGGCCCGTGCCGCGGCCGACAGCACCTCCGGCGCCGACGGCCGCAAGCACTACGTCCGCGCCGTATGACGGAGCAGGGGCGTCGCGTGGCTGGGCGCCCGGCTGCAGCGGCCCCAGCCGATGCCGAAACCGCTGTCCCTCACCTTGTACGACATGCGATGCTCCTCACCGTGCAGAGCAGTCACATAAGCCCCGTCTTCGTCGGCCGCAGTGCCGAGCTGGCCGCCCTCGGCGAGGCCCTGTCCCGGGCGCACGCCGGGGAGCCCCGCACCCTCTTCGTGGGCGGCGAGGCCGGCGTCGGCAAGACCCGGCTGATTCAGGAGTTCCTCGGCCGGGCCGCCGCGGACGGCGCC
>NZ_JBEZJZ010000116.1:0-26397 GCF_040651455.1 Streptomyces sp. NPDC048483 | reverse complement strand
ATCATGTTCGATCCCATGAGCGCGCGGTTGGCGTCGTCGTGCTCGAGGAACGGGATCATGGCAGTCGCGGCCGACACCATCTGGCGCGGCGAGCCCCAGGAGCCGGGCGCGCGCCTCCGCGTCGGCCCGCAAGAAGCGCGCGAAGTCGCCCTGCGGCAGCAGCACCACCTGGCAGAACTGCTCCTTGCTCATGCCGAGGAGCTGGCCGATCTCCTCGCCGATCTCCTGGTGCGACCGGCTCAGCGCCTTCCACTCACCCCCCACCGCATCGAACTCCCGCAGCCGGCTCTGTGCCTTTTCCCGGGTCGTCCCGCTGCCCCGCTTCTTGGGGCGCGGCTGCTCGGGCAGTCGGGTGATCTCCAACCGCCGCTCGGCCACGGTCAGTTCGAGGACGACCTCGGTCGGCATCATCGGCTCCGCCAGGTCGCTGCGCAGCGCCTGACCGCTCTGCCGCGCACCGGGCACCGACCCGTACAGCGCGAAGCACACGGCGTCCAGGACGGAGGTCTTGCCCGCGCCCGTGGACCCGTGCAGCAGAAAGAGGCCGTCCCGCGCGAGCCGGTCGAAGTCGATGACCTGGGTACGGCCGAAGGGCCCGAAGGCCGTGACGGACAGCCGGTGCAGCCTCATCGCGCCACCTCGTGCAGGGTGTCGTCGAGGCGTACGTCATCGATGGCCGACCGCAGTTCGGCCCGCTCGTCGGCGTCGGCCGCGCGGCCGGCCCGTACGTGTTCCACGAAGTCCTCGGCGATCTCCTGGTCGCTGCGGCCGCGCAGCCGCTGGGCGTAGGAGGCGAGCGTGCGGGCGGGGCCCTCGTCCGGGTCGAAGACCAGGCTGACGATGTGCGGGAAGCGCTCGGCGAGCCGCGCCATGGGCTCGTGCGGGCGGGCGGAGTCGGTGAGCGTCGCCTCCACCCAGGCATCGTGGTGGCGGTCCAGCCCGGGGTCGTCGAGCAGCCGCTCCAGCGGCCCCCTGATGCGGGCCAGCGGCCGCGGCACCGGGCAGGCCACCCGCTCGGCGTGCACTTCACCCCTCGGGCCGAGGTCCACGATCCACAGCGACTTGCGGTGGTCGGTCTCGGAGAAGGAGTAGGCGAGCGGCGAACCGGAGTAACGGACCCGCTCGGTGAGGGTCTGGCAGCCGTGCAGATGGCCGAGCGCGGCGTAGTCGACGCCGTCGAAGACGGCCGCGGGGACGGAGGCCACCCCGCCGACGGTGATGTCGCGCTCGCTGTCGCTCACGGCGCCGCCGGTGACAAAGGCGTGCGCCAGCACCACGGAGCGGGTCTTCGCGGGCCGTTCGGCCAGGTCGGCGCGGACCCGGTCCATCGCCGCGCCCAGCACCTCGGCATGATCGGCACGCCGGGCGCCGAGTGCGTCGCGGACCATGGCCGGTTCGAGGTACGGCAGCCCGTACAGCGCCACCGGGCCGTGCTCGTCCTCGAGCAGCACCGGGGTGCCGCAGGCGGCGGGGTCGGTGTGCAGATGGATGCCGGCCTGCCGCATCAGCCCGGATCCGACGCCGAGCCGCCGGGCGGAGTCGTGGTTGCCGGAGATCATGACGGTCGGGACGCCAAGGTCGGCGAGACGGTGCAGGGCCTCGTCGAAGAGCTCCACGGCGGCGAGCGGCGGCACCGCACGGTCATAGATGTCCCCCGCGACGAGCACCGCCTCGACCTTCCGGTCCCGGACCGTCTCGACGAGGTGATCGAGGAACGCGCGCTGGGCGGTGAGCAGGCTCACGCGGTGGAAAGACCGTCCCAGATGCCAGTCGGAGGTGTGCAGAAATCTCACGAAACAGCTCCGACCTGCATATTCTTCCCCTCCGCGGGCTACGGCTCAGCACCAGGCCAGCACGAGTCTACGAGCCGCCACGGCCTGTACCGACCGCCGCCGGGACCCCGTCCGTCACGGACCTCCTTCGTACGCCTCGGATGCCCGCATCTGGCATTGAATGACCGTAGATGTCACCCGTGACCTTTACAGGCCCGGCCCGGCCGACGAGCGCACCCGAGCAGCTGACGAGGCAACCTGACGGCACTCGTCGCCATCACCACAGGCACAGCACGTGAACATGCTCAGCACAGGCGCACTTGACCGAGCAATCATCTGAACAGCAGGAGAGGAAGTCCCCAGTGAAGTCAGCTCGCTCGAGCTGCCGGGTCACCGGTACCGCCGTCGCCACCGTGATACTCGCCGCCGGTACCCTCGGCGCCCTGGCCTCGCCGGCAGTCGCCAAGGCCAACTCCATGGCCGTCGGGAAGGTCGCCCTCGACACAAAGCATGCGTCGGTCATCAAGGCCGAGATCATCTACTCCTGCGATCCGGGTTCGGACGTGCACGTCGCGACCACCGCGAAGAGCCTGCACCCCGCCGAGGGCCACCGCCCGTCCGTGGCCACCGCCACCCTCGCCAACAAGAAACTGGTCTGCGACGCGGACCGGCACCGGGCGCGGCTGACCCTGCGCCCGAAGCCCGACTCCGTTTTCCGTAAGGGAACCAAGGTCCGGGTCGCAGCCGCCATCGTCACCCCGCACGGCGACCACTACGCCGACGCGAAGAAGACCGTCACCCTCTGATCCCACCGGAGGAGGGCGGCCGCGGTCCGGAAGGGCAGCAGGTCGATCCTTCACCCACGGCTCCCCGCCCCGGCTTGAGGTCGGGGCGGGGAGCCGGTTTCCGCACGGGGCGTCACAGCACCCGGTCGGCGCGGGGAAGGGAGCGGACGACGTACGCGACGGCCCAGCACAGCGGCAGGGCCAGGGCGGCGACCAGGGCGAACTTGACGGCCGCCGGGGCGTGCAGCCAGCGGAAGGCGTACCCGAGCCCGACGAGCACGGCCGCGTGGGTGAGGTAGACGGCGAAGGCGTGGCGGGAGAGGAACGCGGCGGCGCGTCCCTGCCGGTGGAGACGTTCGCGGAAGAGGACGGTCAGACCGAGGACGACACCGACGGCGAACGTCGACTCCCACGCGGCCGAGGCCAGCGACTGCCAGCTGCCGTGCCCGACGAGCGTGCTCTCCTCGGCCGTGATGACCACGGGAAGGTACGCGAGCGTCGCGGCGGTGGCGACGGCGAAGCCCACGCGGCCCGTGGTGCGGGAGAGAGCCTGCGGCCAGCCACGGCGGTGGGCGAGCACGCCGAGGACGAAGAAGCTCGCGTACTGCGGCATGAAGCTGGGCGTGGGCAGGCCGAGGAAGGGGACGTAGGTGCTGTTGGGCACGGGGAAGCGCCACAGGTACGTGGCAAGGGCCAGGGCGAGGGTGAAGACGACGATGGCGAGCGGCCGCGGGGCCCGGGCCGTCTCGCGGGCCACCTGTGCGGCCGGGGCGGGGAGGCGGCGCGCGCCACGGCGGCGGACGAGGGCGTAGAGGACGGCGAACACGAGGAGGACCTCGACGAACCACATCGGGCCGGCGTCCCAACTGAACACGTAGTAGAGCCAGTAGGGCAGGGATTCGCCGCGCCCGGCGAAGGTGTCCCGCAGGTCGGCGTACCCGCCGAAGCCCGCGAGCGGGCGTATCAGCAAGAGGAAGGCGAGCAGGGGGATGCCGAGCCGCTTGAGGCGGTCGCGGAAGAACGGCCGCGCGCCCTTGCGGTCGTAGGAGGCCGGCGTGAAGTACCCGGCGATCATGAAGAAGAAGCCCATGAAGAACGCCTGGTTGAACATGACGAAGACGTCCAGGAGCAGGCCGGAGCCGTCCTTGGCGGGCTCGGTGTAGTACCAGGCGGGGATGTTGCCGTAGGTGACGGCGGTGTGGTGCAGCACCACGAGCACCGTCAGCGTGATCCGCAGATTGTCGATGTAAAGCAGCCGGGCGCGTTCCGGCTTCTCGCGAGCCGGTGCGGGCGCGGCCTTCACGGCCGTGCGTTCCAGGTCGTCCGTCATGAATGTTCCCCCTGTTGGATGCAGTTCAGTGGCGGTCCGCGCGCTCCGCGCGGGTGGCGTGCTCGAAGATGCCGGCGAGTTCGCGGCCGTAGGCCGCCAGGTCGCGTTCGGGACGGGCGCTCCAGTACGCGAACATGTTGTCGACCCCGGCCTGGAGGCTGACGGCCATGACGCGGACGTCGAACATGCGGAATTCGCCGCTTTCCTGGCCCTCCAGGAAGACCTTCTCCAGTGCGGTGTAGATCGGTTCGCTGGAGGCGACGCCGTAGTGCGGGGCTCCGTCAGCCGTCCGGTAGTGGCTGAAGATCTCGCCGAGCGCGGCGAGTTGGGTCCGGTGGCTGTGCATGTACTCGGCGACCGACTCGATATAGCCGCGCAGCCACGCGGCCGCCCCGGCCCGCCCCTCCAGCCGGGCCCCGACAAAGGCGCCGATCTCCTCGTAGATCTGGTCGACGACGCGCTCGATCACCTCACTCTTGCCCGCGAAGTGGTACGAGATCACGCCCTTGCTGATCCCCGCCCGCTCGGCGATCTGCGCCATCGACGCCTTCGCGAACCCCCGTGCCGCGATGGTGTCGACGGCGGCGTCGATGATCTGGGCGCGGCGCGCCTTCTCGATGAACGAGCGCTCCGGCTCCGGCGCCTCCCGCTCGCTCTTCCCGGCGCCGGACTGGCCACTCAGATCATTTTTTGACCGCATGGCCAAAACATTAGCCAGATGGCCAACCGGTGTCCAGCCGACTCGCGTTGAGCCGCTCGTGCCGGGTCCATCGGGGCCGGTGCTCCCCCGCCACCGCGGCTCATTAAGGTCGGCGACATGACCCACAACAGGCTGAGCGACCTCGTCGCCGCCGGATTCATCGACCGGCTCACCCCCCGCGACAAGGCACTCCTCGAGCGCCGCGTGCGCATCAAGTCCGCCGGCACCGAGCCGTTTCCGCTCTACCCCCGCGGCTGGTGGTACGCGGTGCCCGGAGCCACGTACGAGGGCCTGTTCTCGGCACTCGACCTGCACGACCGGTTCCCCGTCACCCTCTTCGAAGGCACCTATGTGGAAGACCGGCCGTGGCGGGGATCGGCGCTGCCCGTCTTCATCACCCCCGAACTCGACGGCTGGCGACTGATCTACGGCAATCTGGAATCCGCGATCGACGACGACTGGGACGCCTTCATGGGGGCGGTCGAGCGGCTGAGCGTCCACTGCGGCCAGGCGCAGATGTTCTACGAGGACACGGCGGGAGGCTCGGACATATGGGTGGTCGCCGAGAACGGCCGCATCCGTCGGCGGTTCGCAGCCGAGAGCGATCCCGAGTGGGAGGGTGATCCGCTGCCCTGGGAGGTCCTCCGTGCCGATGAGGAGGACTTCGACCCGGAGTACGACGAAGCCGAGCCGAACGAAGGAACGGTCCGAGCCGCCGAGGCCTGCGGCCGGCTGTCCGTCGATCCCACGGCCATCGGTCCCGCCACCCGTATGCGAGGCCACGGCTGGCTCGCCCTCTGCGCTGCGGACACCGGCCACGAACAGCTGGACATGCTGGTGAGGTAGCCCGCCCACGATCAGGCAGGCCGGCTTCCCCTTGGTGTCGCTGAGGGGTGTCGCGCGCCGCAGCCGCCTGGCGGGAGCGTTCCGCGGGTGCAACGCTTGGCGGGTGGGCGTCGGCGGTGGCGCGCGGGTGCTGAGGTTCACGGCGGATGGCGGTCCAAGGAGGACGTGTGGCAGAAGCGCGGCGGCTGATCGTCCTGCGGCATGCGAAGTCCGCCTGGCCGGCTGACGTGGACGACCGCGACCGGCCGCTCGCCAAGCGCGGTCTGCGCGACGCGCCCGCCGCGGGACTCTGGCTGCGGGACGCCGGCCGCATCCCGGACCTGGTCCTCTGCTCACCCGCCGCGCGGACCCGCCAGACCTGGGAACTCGCCGCCGAGCAGCTCCCGATGCCGCCCCCGGTCCGGCATGACGGCCGGCTCTACGGCGCGGCGGCCGCCGATCTGCTCACCGTTGTGCAGGAAACCCCCGACGCCGTACGCACGGTGCTCCTGGTCGGCCACAGTCCCGCCGTCCAGGAGCTCGTCCTGCTCCTCGCCGGAGAGGCTCGGGGCGACGGCCTTGAGCGGGCGCGGGAGAAGTTCCCGACCTGTGCGCTCGCCGTCCTCGCCCGGCAGGGCACCTGGCCCGAGTTCGCTCCGCGAAGCGCCGTGCTCACCGACTTCGAGGTGGCGCGCGGGGCGCGCGGCGGCTGACCTTCTCTGGGCAGGGAGCCGCGGCATCGCGTCCGCGGTGCCGGCCCGGCGGTCCCGCCGCCGGCTCGGCCCGGCGCATTCCAGGCGCCCGCATGCCCGGTCCGGCCACCGCGATACGGTCGCGCCATGGCTGACTCCCGGTTGACCACACCCTCGTTCCTCGTGCTCGGCATCATCGACAAGCTGGGCGAGGCCAGCCCGTACGACGTGAAGGGCGAGGCCGCCCGCACGGTGGCGCCGTTCTGGTCGATGCCGCACGCGCAGGTCTATGCGCAGTGCGACCGCCTCGTGGCGGCGGGACTGCTGTCGGAGGTCCGGCAGACGGGCGGGCGCAACCGGCGGCTGATGAAGCTGACCGCGGCCGGCAAGGCGGCCCTGGAGGAATGGCTCGCCGATCCCGCCTTCGTACCGGTCGAGGCGCGCGAACGCGGCATCCTCAAGCTGTGGTTCGGGGCCCGGCCCGAGGTGCTCGCCCCGGAACAGCTGACGGAGCATCACCGCACGCTTGCGGACTATGAGGAACTCGCCGAGAGCGTGGGCGGGTTGCTGACGCGGGGACAGCGTGAGGCGCTCGAATTCGGGATCCGTTATGAGCGGATGATGGTCGATTTCTGGCAGTGGGTGCAGCAGCGCGAGGCGTAATACCGCTGTACTACGCCGCGATACCGCCGCGATGAGCGTTGACCACGGCCGCGGATCCCCCTTACCTTCTCGATGGTCCAGAAAGGACTATCGAGGGTCGCGAACAGGGGAGCCGCCGTGCACCGTCCCAGTCCCAGGAGGATCGCCTGGCGCCGCGTGGCCACGATCGCCGTGGTGGTCGTCTGCGTGGGCTACGCACCGGTCGCCATGACCGAGCTGTGGCCGTACGCGCGCCCGGGCGCACCGGCGTTCGGGGAGTGGCTCCTCTCGCGTGCGGTGTCGCCGCGTTACGTCGCCGACGCCCTCGCCACCCGGATCGGGCCGTACGGACGCAGCCTGACGGCGATGATCGTGCACTCGGTCCTGGGCGGGGCGCTGATGCTCCTCGGGCCCGTCCAGCTGCTCTCGGCGGTGCGGCGGCGCATCCGGCTGCACCGTGCGGTAGGCGTGGTGTTCGCGGTGACGGTGTATGTCTCGATGGCGGGTGCCGCGCTCTATCTGGTGCGTACCGCGCCGGCCGACGCGTTCAGCGGGGCGGCGTTCTGGATCGTGCTGGCCACCATCCTGGTCGGCACCGTGCTGAGCGTGACGTTCGGGATCTTCGCGGCGGTCGGGAAGTTCCCCGACCTGCATCAGCGGTGGATGCTGCTGTGCTACGGCTTCCTGATGACCGCGCCGCTGCTGCGCCTTGAGTGGGGCGCGCTCCCGTGGCTGCTTCCCGGACTGTCCATGGAGGACATCAACCGGGTCGCCATCATGCACCTCGGCTCCGTGGTCGCGTTCGGCGCACTGCTCGCCTCCCGCGCGATGGACAGGCGGACGACGGCCACCGGGGTGGCCGGGACGTGCGTGCCGATGCCGGTGCTCGCCGCGGTACATCTGGCCGGCGCGGCCGCCCTGGCCTGGATCGCCCGCTCCTGCCTGGGCTGGGGCGCCGAAGGGCGGCGCCTGCTGCTCGCCTACCTGATTCCGTACGCCGCGACGTACGCCGTCATGTTCGTCCGCCACCGGCGCGCGGACCGGGAAGGACGGAGCTGGGCGCGCGAGGAGTGGCGCCTGCACCTGGCCGCCCTGTGTCTGGCGCCCGTGCTCTCGGCCTCCGCGGCGCTGCTGTTCGAGCGGTATGCGGGGCTCGACCGGCAGACGGCGCTGTCCGCGGGAGTCACGATCGGCTGCGGGATGCTGGCGTTCATGGCGACCACCGCGGTCAGCCTGCGCGTCATGTACGGCCGCGAGCTGGTCAAAAGGCAGCGCCTGGCCGCCGCCCGCCACACGCGCCCGACCCCGTCGCCGGCCGCGTAGCCCCCACCACCACCGGCCGTCGGGTCGGTGGGCGAACGATCCGCGGATCGACGCGCGGACCGACGGTCGGAACGACCCGCGGAATGACGTGCGGATCGACGCGCGCAACAACCCGGAAACGGAGCACACATGAACAAGGAAGCGGATATCCCCGGCGCTGCTGACAACTCCCGCGCTGTGGATGACTCCGGTGCCGCGGACGACGACTCCCCTGCCGCCGGGCCCGACGCCGGGTCGTCCGCGGAGCCCGGTGGCCGCGCACTGACCCCCGCCGTGACGATGCTGACCACCGCTGTGGCGGTGATCAGCATGCTGGTCGGCGCGCTTCTGATGGCGGTCGGCCTCACCGGCCACGCGTTCAGCGCCTGGCGGTCGCCCGAACCGCTGAGCAGCGGACTGGTCGGCGCGGCCATGCTCGGCGTATCGCCCGGCCTGTTCATGGTCGGCCGGGCCCGTGTCTGGGAAGAGGTCCGGACCCTCCTTTTCCCGCTCGCGATCGTGCTCCTCGGCCTGCTCGCCGTGAGCCTGCTCAACGCCGGCGAGCTCCAGGTGGTCCAGGGCGGCTCACTGCTCCTCGTCCTGTTCAGCCTCGGCTGGGTCGCCGTACTCGGCCTGCTCGGCCTGTGCGCCCTCGTGTGCATCGCCCTGCAACACCTCGGGCCCGCCCTGCCCCTTGAGGAACGGATCGCCCCGCTGCCGGGCTGGTCGAAGCCGTTCCTGGCTGTTCTGGGGTCGGCGTGGTTCGGCATCGGGGCCGGACTGCTGGGCCTCCCGCGGTTCTGGGCCGATTTCGTTCCGTGGAGCGTCAACCGCCCCGATGCGCAGGCCCTCGGCGTCTGGGCCCTCGCTCTGGGCGTCGGCGTCCTCGGCGCACTGGCCGAGGACGACCTGAGCCGGGTCCGGCCCGCGCTGCTCGCCCTCCCGGGCGTCGCGATCACCGTTGCCGTCGTGCTGGGCGCCCGCGCCACAAAGGTCAACTGGACGTCCGGTCCCGGTCTGTCACTGATCATCCTCGTCGCCGGACTGCTGCTCGCCGGGACCACCGGGCGCCGGCTTCTGGCACGGCGTGCGACACCCCGGCCCTGAGAGCGGGTGGCCGGCCGACGGCCCAACGCTCCCGGCCCACTGAGGATGAAGGTCCCACCTGCCCTCCCCGCCGGTCCGTGACCGTCACCTCGAACCTCCGCCCCTCAGGATTCGATCGCCTCGTGACGCTGCCCGAGAGCGGCCGCCCAGTCCGCCTTGGCCAGGCACATCTGCAGCGCCGACCAGGACTGCCCTGCCACGTGCTCCACGTCGGGCAGTACACGCTCGACCTGGAAACCGAGCCGTTCATAGAGTCGGACCGCACTGCCGTTATGGCTGAACACGCCCAGTTCCACGCGCTGCAGACCCCGGGCGCCGAAGGACACCGCCAGCACTTGCGTCAGCAAGCCCGCACCCACCCCGCGGCCACGAGCTTGGGGGGCAACCAGCACCCGCCCCAGCCGCCCTGCGACACCGTCGGCGTCCACGCGCACCGAGGCATGACCCACCACCTGCCCGGTCCGGGAGTCAACGCCCATCCAGCTCCCCCGTCTTGGCGTCTCGGACTCGGCCGCATACTGGGCGATCTGAGGCCCGTCCAACGGCCAGGTGAACGCGGGACCGGCCCAGGTCATCAGTTCGGCCGGACCGGAAATCCATGACGTGAGAAAAGAGCCGTCGGCACGAGTGAACTCGCGCAGCTCAACACCGGCAAGGGACATGCCCCGACCGTACGACAAGCGTCAACCCTGATCGGTCCGGGGAGAGTATGGACGCCTCCGAACAACCGACTGCACCGAGAACCAGGAGAACGAGGAGGATGAGGGTGAGTACGGGAATGCCGCGGGTTCCTGGCGCAGAGACGGCCTTGGCCACCCCAGCGGATCTCGCCGCAGACCCGATGGTCGCCGCGGTGACGGAGGTCGCGGTGAAGATCCTCGGGCCGGTCGCGGAAGAGACCGCGCAGGAGGGTGTTCCCCGTTCGCATCTCGACGCACTGGCCCGGAGCGGCGCCTTCGGGCTCGTCGGCCATGAGCCGGCGGCGGGAAGCGGGGTGGCAGCGCGCCAGGTGGTCCGGGAAGCCCATGAGGTCCTGTCGGCGGTCGACCCTTCGACATGGTTCGTCTTCACCCAGCATTTCGCCCTCGTCAAAGGGCTTCTCAAGAGCGGTAACGCCGAGTTGAGGGAGCATTGGCTGCCCGTGCTCCGCAAGGGCGAGCGGCTCGCCACGGCCGGGTTCGCCTTTCTGCGTCAGCCCCGCCCACCCGTCACCGCCGTACCGCTCGGTGACGGCTGGCGGCTCCGTGGACGCGTGCCGTGGATGACCGGCTGGGGGTTCGCCGACCTGGCATTCATCGGTGCCGTTACCCCTGATGATCAGGCGTTGTTCGCTCTGATCGACTGTGCCGCGCAGGGCAGCCGGCTGGCCGCGGCGGACTCACCCCCGCTCTGGGCGATGAATGCGACGCACACCGCGACGGTGGAGCTGCGCGACATCGTCGTGCCCGCGGAAGACGTGATCGTGCGAGAGCCCCGCGCCGACTGGGCGCTCGCCTACGACCTGGAGAACGCCAACTCCAACCCCGCGGTCTTCGGCCACCTCCGCGCCGCGACGGACTTCCTGCTCCGTTCCGCACCGCGCGCGGGCGCCGCGTACGAGACCCTCGGACACCGGCTCGCCGAGGAAGCGGCCCGGCTGCGCGCCGAAGCGTATGCACTGCGCGACGAACTGCCCGCAGGAGAGCGGGTCGAGGACCGGCTCGCGATCCGGTCGGCGGTCCTGGACCTGGGCGTGCGTGCCGCCACCGCATGCGTCGCGGCCACGGGAGGCCGTGCCGTGCAGTACGGCAACACGGCGGGGCGGCTCGCGCGAGAGGCCCAGTTCCACCTGATCCAGGCGCAGACCCCGCAGCTCCGCACGGAAACCGCCCGGATGATGCTCCGCCGGATGTGACGCCGCGCCACCTACGGGCCGGCGCCGGCGCCCCGTCGGCGCGTCCGTCGTGCCGGTCAGCGGGAGCGAGCAGGGGTGTATTCGCTGAGCAGCAGTGCGATGTCGTCCATACGGTGCGGGGACCGACGGGCGCCCAGCAGGAGCTTGTCGGCCAGTTCCTCCAGCGAATCCGCGCGGACATGGGCCAACGAGGCCCGCATCCGGTCGATGCCCGTGCCGACGTCCGCCCCTCGTCTCTCCACCAGCCCGTCCGTGTACAGCGCCAGGATCGATCCGGGCGGGAAGTGCACGTCGGTTTCCGGGTAGGTGGACTCTTCCGCCACGCCGAGCAGTGGGCCGCTCGGCAGGTCCAGTACCTCCGTACGTCCGTCGGGCCGGCGCAACAGAGGCGGACAGTGGCCCGCAAGGACCACGCGCGCGATTCCTGAACCGGGGTGGAGGCGGACGTAGCAGCAGCTGGCGAGGGGGCCGGGGTCGAGGTCGAGGAGCAGCTGGTTGGTACTGGAGATCACGTCGCCCGGCCGATGGCCCGCGGTGGCGAACGCCCGTACCGCGCTTCTGAGTTGGCCCATGACGGCCGCGGCGGCGACGTTGTGCCCCTCGACGTCGCCGACGATCAGCGCGACGCCGTCGCGGGTGGGTATGACGTCGTACCAGTCGCCGCCGATGTCCATGCCGCGCGTTCCCGGGAGATAGCGGCCGGCGACGCGGATGTCGGGCAGCGTGGGCAGCCGGTGCGGGAGCAGTGCGTCCTGCAGACCGTGGGCGACGGCGAATTCGGCATCGTAGAGCCTGGCGCGTGCCAGGGCATGGGCGATCAGCCCGCCCAGAGCGGTGAGCAGACCCCGCTCGTCGGTCAGGAACCGGTGAGCGTCGTCGAAGGCGAGGACGCAGGCGCCCACCGGGCGGTTGGAGGCGATGAGCGGAAGGAACGCCCAGGAGCGGGACTCGCTCGCGGGGAACCCGGGACAGGTCCGCGCGAACTCGTGCCGTGACTCGATGAACAGCGGAGCCCCGGAGAGCAGCACATCCGACACGGGCAGGCCGGCGCGGAGCGGTGAGCCTTCGAACCGGTCGAGAAGGCCGTGGTGGTAGCCGCGCTGCAAGAGCAGCTGCAAGCGGCCCTCGGTCACCACGTAGAGGGCCATCCGCTGGCCGCCGACAGCGGGCAGGAGCTGCTCGGCGACGGCTTCGCACACCTCGTGGGCGGTGACCGCCTCGGTCAGCGCGCTGCCGAGCTGGAGAACGCGGTAGAGAGTGCCCAGACGAGGGGCGGCGGGGGGCGACGGCAGGGCCGCCACCTCTTCCCCGACCGGTGTCCCAGGGCCGGCGTCGGCCGGGAGCGGCCCCGCGACGCGGGCCGCCCAGCCCGTCATGCCGTGCGCGCCCGGATGGAGGGAGAACACGAGCCATGGGTCGGGGGGACGGCGGGCGAGGAAGGAGACCGGCTGCTGGGAGATCATGGCGGCCCGGTACCGGTCCTCGTAGGCGGGATCGGCCAGCCACGGCAGGACGTCCCAGGGGCGCCGGCCCAGCAGTTCGTCCCGGCGGATCCGCAGCAGGTGCTCGAGGCCGTGGTTGGCGTAGGTGACACGTCCGTCCGGGGCGAGCGCGAAGAAGCCGTCCGTGAGCCGTTCGATCGCCTCGACGGCGGCCATTCCGGTTCCGGTGTCGAGGACGGCCCCCACCAGGTGGGATCGTGTCTGCCGGTCGTCGGGGGCCTCCGGTATGCGGCCCCACAGGGCGACGGTGCGGTGACCGCCGTCGTCCCGTATGCGCAGGGCCTGGGCCCAGACATGGCCCTCCTCGAGCGCGGTGCGGGCGGCGGACCGGAGGCCGGGGAGGTCGGCGTCGTCGATCTTGGCAGCCAGTGTGGCCGCTTGCCCGTCGAACGCGCCGGGGTCGATTCCGAAGATCGCGCACAGCTCGTCGTCCGCCACGAGGGCCCCGGTGTCGAGGTTCCAGTCGAAGAGGCCGACCCGTACGGCCGGGGCCGACCGCATCGGGACCGTCACCGGGGCGGTTTCCGTGTCGCTCTCGCCCAGCGCACCGCGTTCGCTCAGCTCGGCGAGCGTCGCGCCGAGGCGGTCGGCCGTGGCGCGCAGCCGTCGTCGCTGCGCCTTCGACAGCGCTTCTCCCTCCGGCCCGGCAGCCCACACCACGGCCATCGCCCCGAAAACGGCCTTTCCCGCTTTCACCTGCACGGAAGCGGATCCGAAAGAGTACGGCAGGGCCATCGCGAGCTGGGGGAACCGCCGCATGGTCTCGTCGGCTCCGGCCAGATGGACCGTCCGCCCGGACCGGTACGCCGCCGCCACCGGGATGGCGCTGCTCACCGGAATCCGCCGCCAGCCACCGAGCAGGGAGGGCGGCGTCCCGCACACCGCGCTCAGCACGAGCGAGCGACGGTCCCGCGACATCAGGAACACGCTTCCCGCATGCGCCCCGGTCACTTCGACGGCCCTGACGACGGCGCTGATCAGGGCATCGTCACGCGCAGATGCACCGTCGGCGCGCACCGTGCCCAACGGTGGGGTGCTCGGCCCTGTATCGCTGGATGGCATGGCGCCTTCTCCGGGTTGCCCTACTGCCCTATCGCCGTATTGCTGTCATCCCCTTAATGGACATTCTCCACTTTTTGGGCACCTGCCCCGTCCCTCCGGCTTCCTCGGTGTGCGACGGGAACCAGAGAGGAACGGGCTGGGTCACGCCCCTTCCGGCTCGGCCTGCGCTTCCGCGGCCGTGCGGTGGTGCTGCTCGAGCAAGCGGGTGCGGAAGAGGTCGAGCACCTCCTCCAGCGCCGCGCGGGTCGGCTGGCCGGGTTCGTCGATGAGGTGCTCGGTCAGCACCGAGTGCGGCGGCAGCACGGCCCCGGGACGCGCGGCGGAGTCGTCCAGTTCGACGGCAGTGAACGCCGCACCGAGTTCGCGGCGCAGAAAGGCGAACCGGTCGCCCGGCACCAGCCGGTCCCCACGGAACCGCAGCCCCATGACCTGAAGACCCTCGCGCTCGCAGCGGCCACGGACGGCGGCGAGGTCCTCGGCGGAGATATCGATACCGGCGGCCCGGCTCCTGGTGAGGGCCAGCGGGAGGGACGGCTGGGACAGGACGGGGGCGAGCAGGCGCTCATCGGCGGCCATGGCCAGGGCGAAGCCGCCGGTCAGACACATGCCGACGGCCCCGACGCCGGGGCCGCCGCAGCGCCGGTGCTCGTCCGCGGCCAGGGCCCGCAGCCAGGTCACCACGGGTGAGGATTTCCCCGTGGCCAGCACGGTGAACTCCCGGCTCACGCACACCTTCCACACCGACGAGGCGGTGTAGAGACCGGACTTCAGCAGGCCACCGGCTGCCGGGTCGGCATCGCGGCCCGGCGTGCCGAAGAGCACGGGCAGCACGGCGGTGCAGCCGATTGCGGCCACCCGTGCCGCGAACTCCAGCACCTTGGGTGTGATGCCCGGAATTTCCGCCATCACGATCACCGCGGGCCCCGTGCCGCGCCGCAGAATCCGGCGGGTGACGCCGCCGTGGGTGAAGGTGCTGCGGTCGAAACCGGTCAGGTCGTGATCTGCCATGGAATACCACCGTCCTGGTCGGTTGCCGGTCGGTCGCCGGCCGGGGGCTGCTCTGCGGACCGGGGCGCCTCGCCCCCGCCCGTCGCGGTTCACCGCGAGACTACCCAGCAGTAGTATCCAGCGATCGTCCTGGCAGGCACCCAGGCCTTCGCCACACCGATCACCGCCTCCACCGACGAACCGGCCCGCACCGCCCGCCGGCTGATCACCGGTCAGCCTTCGAAGGAACTCCAGGCCGGCGGGACGCAAGGTGCCGCCGGGCTCACAGCTCCCCGTACGCCTCGCCGCCGAGCTCCAGCTCCGCCGTCCCGGCCGTCATATCGGCCAGCCACGCCCGGAAGGCCTCCAGATCGGCCTCCGGCAGCCCGACCTCGATACGCACCTCCGCCCCGTACGTGACCTCGCGCACCGCCCGCCCCGTCGTGCGCAGGTCGTTCTCCAGACGGCCGGCCCGCTGGTGGTCGACGCCGATGGTGACCAGCCGGAAGCGCTGCCGGGTGACGGTGCCCAGCGCGTCCAGCGCCTCGCCGACGACGCCTCCGTAGGCGCGGATCAGACCGCCGGCGCCGAGCTTGATGCCGCCGAAGTACCGCGTGACCACGGCAACGACATAGCGCATCTCGCGCCGCACCAGCATCTGGAGCATCGGCACGCCTGCGGTGCCGCCCGGCTCACCGTCGTCGCTCGCCTTCTGGACGCCGCCGTCGGCACCCAGGACATAGGCCCAGCAGTGGTGCCGGGCTCCGGGGTGCTCCTTGCGGATACGCGCGATGAAGTCCTGGGCCTCCTTCTCGTCGGCGACGGGCGCCAGCGCGGCGATGAAGCGGGACTTGTTGATCTCGATCTCATGGACACCCTCGCACGCGAGAGTCCGGTACTGCTCCTGCATCCGACCAGCCTATGCGGCCCCTGTGACATGCGGACACCGGCCGGTCCCGGTGCCCCTCGCCGCGCTGCGGTGTCCGCCGTACGGGCGCAGCGCGCACGGCCAGGCGGCGTATCCGGGGGCTCCGTACGGTGCGTCGGGGAGACGTCCGCGGCGCCCCGTGGGCAGGGTGAGCCCCAGGCGAAGGCCTTGTGCTTGCGGGGTCCGCCCGTGCACACAGGAACGGAACGGCGGGTTGGCGGAGGGCTTCATGGACTTCATGGACGAGAGCACACAGTCGGCGATGACGGCGGGCGTTCCCGTGACGGGCGAGGACATGCCCGAACCGCCGCCGGAGGTCGTCGAGGCGGCGCGCAAGGCACCCGACCACTGGCTGGCCATGGTCGACCTGACCTGGCAGGGCGAGGGGGCGCCGCCGCTGTGGGCGCTGATCGGGCAGTGGCGGTCGGGCCCGACCGGCGAGATCGAGGAGTGGCGGGACAACCCCGAGTACCGGCCGTCGCCGCAGGCGCTGGACTGGGCGGAGCCGGCCGACGCCGTCGACCGCGCGGTGCAGCTGGCCGCCACCGGCTACGGCCCGGCCCAGGACGTCCATGCGACGCTGGCCCGCGCGGAGGTCTCGGTCCTGGTCACCGCCACCGGGACGCCGCTCGCCGCGGCCTCGCCCGAGGGCACCCCGGTCATCCCCGTCTACACCTCCCCCGGCTACCTCGAGTCGGTGGGACGGCTGCTGTACGACCGGCGGCCGGTGGCCGAACTCGTCGAACAGCTGCCGCCGGGGCACGCGCTGTACCTGAACCCGACCGGGCCGGTGAGCATGCTGGTGGAGACCGAACCGCTGCGGGAGGCGATCACGGCGGCCGGGACCGGAGCCGGAGCCGGGCAGCCGACCGACGAGGAGCCCGAGGCGGCCCCCGCGGGTCCGCTGCGCCCGGGCACGGCGGCAGCCGGAATCGAGCCGGTCACCGGCGGCGCCGCCATCGGCAAGCCGGCCCGTACCGCAAACGACGGCACGGTCGTCGGGGCCGGGGTGGTGGGCGGCGCCACCTGATCCCCCGCCCACAAACTCGCCCCGCCCGCCTTCCCCTTCGGGCGGGGCGTTTGCGTGTGGAGGGTTCGGGGCTCCTCAGCCCTGCCTCCTGCCGCGCCCGCCCCCGGTTCAGTGGAACGGGATGTTCCGCCAGGGGCTGTCCGGGTCCAGGGTGAGGACAAGGTGCCGGCTCACGGTGTCGCGGTAGACGTCGCCGAATGCGTCGTCGTCGCCCCACAGCACCCGGGCGAGGCTGTAGCCCGCCGAGTAGTCCTCCCACGAGTCGTAGGCCTCGCGGCACAGGTCACCGAGCGCGGGCAGGTTCTCCGTCAGGAAGTCCGGTTCACAAAAGCGCGCGCCGACGCACAGCCGGATGACCGTGACGGCGCGGCAGTAGTCCCAGGCGGCGAGGGTGTGCACCATGCCGTCCGGCGGCAGCACGCCGTCGGAGCGGAAGCGTTCCTCGTAGCGCCGGATGCGCGCAATCGCCTCTTGGGCCCGCCGCACGTTCACGCCCAGTCCCCGCGCCGCCCGGGCCGTGCTCTGGTACCACAGGTACGTGTGGTCCGGTTCGAAGGCATCGCCGGGCTCGAGGGCATCGACGATCGCCTTGCGTGCGATGAGGGCGGCCTCCACATGATGCGGGAGGTATCGGGTGCGGTAGAGGTTGTCCACGACGTCGTCCGCCTCGGCCGGCGTGGTCACGCCCCAGTCTTTGCGAAGGAGCCTGCGGTCGCCGACGTAGTCGGTGTACACATCCCTGACGGCGTTCCACGGTGTGCGGTTGCGGAGGGCGATCTGCGCACTGCAGGCGAGAGCGTGGGCGAGCGGGCCGTGCAGCGGGCCGGCGGCATCGGTCAGCAGAATGTCGCCGCGCTTGTGTGGCGGCACGACTTCCCGACAGATGCGCTCCCAGTCGGCGCGGTCCCGATGCGCGAAGCGCATACCGCTGGGCGAGCCCGGGTTGACCTCGATCACGATCTTCTCGCTGTCGCCGAACCACTCCACGAAACTCTGCAGAACGGCGTATTCCACGACCACATCGGGCCGGCGGGGCAGCATTTCCCCCCGGGTGCGGACCTCCAGCGTCCTGATGCCCGATGGGTCATCCGGCTTCTCGCAGTACACGAAGCCCACCTTGTCCGGGGCCGCATCGGTGCGCTCGCGGTCCATATCGAAGAGGACCTGGTTCTCCGCGAGTATCCGCAGATAGCCCTCGGTGTCCCCGCGCTTCTTGGCTTCGTACAACTGACGCTCGACCACGGTCGGCAGCCGCAGGTCCTGTTCCCCGGTCGAAGCGGTCCCCGTGTCCCACCCGTATATCCCCATGGGTTGCCACCCTACCGTCGCCGCGCAGCCCCTGCGGGTGCGCCAACCGGGGCGCAGCCGACGGGCGATGGCGGGGCCGCGACCCCCTCGGCACCCTGTCCGCGGAAGTCGCCGTCGGTGCTGTGGACGAGGCGCCTGGCCCTTGCCTGCGAGGCGCCTGGTCCTTGCCTGCTAGCCTCCCCGGCGCCCCGTTGTCCTGCAGCGGGACCATGGAGCACTGGACCAGTAGGAGGCAGCCATGTACGGCGACCCGGCGACGATCCGCAGGATCCTTACCGAGCTCGGGGACACCTGGGCCGTC
This sequence comes from Streptomyces sp. NPDC048483, assembly GCF_040651455.1. Classification (NCBI taxonomy): domain Bacteria; kingdom Bacillati; phylum Actinomycetota; class Actinomycetes; order Kitasatosporales; family Streptomycetaceae; genus Streptomyces; species Streptomyces sp. NPDC048483. The sequence goes on along the minus strand of NZ_JBEZJZ010000116.1, from coordinate 8,230 downwards.
GTGGGACTGTCCTCGAACCGGCAGCGCGCCGCGTACGGCGTCGCGGCGGTGCTGCAGCGCTACGGCAAGCGGGTCGTCCCCGTGCACCCGAAAGCCGAGACCGTGCACGGGGAGGTGGGCTATCCGTCCCTCGACGCCATTCCCTTCAAGATCGACGTCGTCGACGCCTTCGTGAACAGCGACCTCGCCGGCGCCGTCGCCGACGAAGCCGTCGCCCTCGGCGCCGAGGCCGTCTGGTTCCAGCTCGGCGTCATCGACGAAGCCGCCTACGCCCGCACCCGCGACGCCGGCCTCGCCATGGTCATGGACCGCTGCCCCGCCCTCGAGATCCCGCGGCTCGGCTGACCCCTGCCCCGCGCTCACGGGCGCCGGGTGCGTGAGCGTCCGTACATGATCACGCCGCGTGCCGCTCTCCCCGAGGACGCCGCCGAGCTCGTCCGGCTGCGCCGCCTGATGTTTCTCGCGATGAACGGGCGTGATGAGCCCGGGAGTGGGGAGCGGGACGCAGAGGCGATCGCGCGGCGGCAGCTGAGCGGACCGAATGCGCCGCTGGCCGGGTTCGTGGTGGACGGCGAGGGGGCCGGGGCGCCGCATCTGGCGGCGTGCGCGGTCGGGCGGACAGAGGAGCGGCTGCCCGCGCCCGGACATCCGTCGGGGCGCTTCGCCTTCGTCTTCAATGTCTGCACGGACCCGCGCTATCGGGGCCGGGGCCATGCGCGCGCCACGACGGAGGCGCTGCTGGCCCACTTCGCGGAGCGGGGCGTGACCCGGGTCGATCTGCATGCCACGGACGAGGCCGAGCCGCTGTACCGGAGCCTGGGCTTCACCGAGCACGCCACGCCGCTGTCGCTGGATCTGCGCTCCCGTGCGGGGGTCGAGCGCATCCCGCGGGCCGAATAGCGGCTGCCGGGGCGGGAGTTACCCGACGCCCAGCCCGTCCAGCACCGTGGCGCCGGGCAGTTCGGCCAGCGCCTTGCCGGGCACGATGAGCTTGCCGCGGCGGCTGCCGCTGCCGATCAGCGCGTACGGGACATCGGCGACGGCGGCGTCCACCAGCACCGGCCAGCCGGCGGGCAGGCCGATCGGGGTGATGCCGCCGTACTCCATCCCGCTCTCGCCGACCGCGGTGTCCATCGGCGCGAACGACGCCTTGCGGGCGCCGAGTTGGCGGCGGACCGTGCCGTTCACGTCGACCCGGGTGTGCGAGCGGACCAGGCACGCGGCCAGGGTGACCTCGCCGCCGCGCTTGCCCGCCACCACCACACAGTTCGCCGACTGCTCCAGCAGCCAGGCCCCGTAGTGGGCGACGAGCGGCTCGGTGTCCGCGACGGCCGGATCGGTGTCCACGTAGCGGAGTTCCTCCACCGGTACGGATCCGCACCAGCCGCGGATCGCCGCGGCCACGGGCTCGACCAGCAGGTCCAGGCACTCGGCGGCGGGGCGGACATCGTCGAAAGCATCCATCGGCACGCGCATGACGCCAAGCTAACAGCCGCGGCGCGCTCGGCGGCGGGCCGTCTCAACGTGCGGGCCTGCCCTACGAGTCCGCCGTACTGCTCAGCGTCCCAGCGGAATGCTCACCGACATGGTCATCTCGACCGGATCCGTTCCGTCGTTGCGGTAACCGTGCGCCACCTTGGCCTCAAAGGTCGCCGAGACCCCGGCCGCCACCGTGTACTCCTCACCGTCCACGACGAGCGTCAGCGTGCCGGACCGGACATGGATCAGTTCGACGGTGCCGGGGGGATGCGGATCGGAGGCGCTGCGGTCGCCGGGCATCAGCCGCCAGTCCCACATCTCGAAGGGGCCGGGCGCCTCGGCGCCCACCAGGAGCGTGGTGTAGCTGCCCGCCCCGGTGGACCACAGCCGCACGGCCTCGTCCGGCGGCACGATCCGTACCTGCGGGCCCTGTTCGTAGTCCAGGAGCGTGGTGATGCTGACGCCGAGCGCGTCCGCGATCTTGACGGTGGTGCCCACGCTCGGGTTCGTACGGGCCTGCTCGATCTGGATGATCATGCCGCGGCTGACCCCGGCCCGCGCCGCCAACGCGTCGAGGGTGTAGCCGCGTTCGGTGCGCCAGTGCTTGAGGTTGCGGGCGAGCGACTGCGTGAGCTGATCGAGATCCGTCACGGTCCGTCCAAGTCGGGATTCATCGAGGTCCATCGAGACCCATCGGAGTTCAATATATTCAATTCCGTAGTTCAGCTTGATGAACTACTGTGTGCTGCACTTCAGCGTCCACGTCACTGTACTGCGAGGTTTCACCATGACAGCGGTCTTCGCCCTGGCCACCAGTCTTCTCTGGGGGCTCGCCGACTTCGGCGGCGGACTGCTCACCCGACGTCTGCATGCGCTGACCGTGGTGGTGGTGTCGCAGGCCCTGGCCGCCCTCGTGCTGGGCGCCGTCGTGCTGGCCACCGGCGGCTGGCGGGAGGCCGGTCCGCAGCTGTGGTTCGCGGTCGCGGCCGGCGTCGTCGGACCCGTCGCGATGCTCTGCTTCTACCGCGCCCTGGCGCTCGGCCCGATGGGCGTGGTCTCCCCGCTCGGCTCGCTCGGCACCGTACTGGTCCCGCTCGGCGTCGGGATCGTGGCGGGCGAACGGCCGGGACTCATACAGGTCGCGGGCATGGCCGTGGCCGTGGTCGGCATCCTGCTGGCGGGCGGACCGCAGGTCGGTGGCGCTTCCGTGGCGCGCCAGACCATCGTCCTCACCCTGATCTCGGCGCTCGGCTTCGGCGCGGTGATGTCACTGATCGCCGAGGCGTCCACGACCGTGACCGGCCTGTTCCTCGCCCTGTTCGTGCAGCGGGTGTGCAATGTCGCCGTGGGCGGCGCCGCGCTGTACGTGACGGTCCGGCGCGGCACCGCCGCACTGCCCGAGGGCGGGTTCGGGGCGCTGCGCGGCTCGCTGCCCGCGCTCGCCTTCATCGGTATCGCCGATGTCGCCGCCAACGGCACCTACGCCCTCGCCGCCCAGAACGGCCCGGTCACCGTCGCGGCCGTACTCGCCTCGCTCTACCCCGTCGTCACCGCGCTCGCCGCCCTCGGCGTCCTGAAGGAGCGGATGCGCGCCGTCCAGACGGCGGGCGCCTCACTCGCCCTGGCCGGTACGGTCCTGCTCGCTTCGGGCGGCTGACGGGCGAGGGCGGACAGCTGACGGTGGTTCAGGACACCTCGCACGCACCGCCGGCCGCCGCGGCCTCCTGCGCCCGCCACGTCTCCAGGGCGATCAGCTGCTCCGGGGTGACGCCCTCGGGAACCGGCACCGGCGCGGGCGTACGCAGCGGCGGCTGCCAGCCCGCCGCCGGGTCCCAGCTGCGGACGACCTTGGCGGGCGCGCCCGCCACGACCGCATGGTCGGGCACCTCGCCGCGCACCACCGCACCGGCCGCGACCACCACGTTCCTGCCCAGTCGTGCGCCGGGCAGGATGACCGCCCCGGTGCCGATCCAGCTGCCGGAGCCGATGCTGACCGGGTCGGTGCGCGGCCACTGCTTCCCGATCGGCACCTCGGGATCGTCGTAGCTGTGGTTGGTGGTGGTGACATAGACCCCGGGGCCGAAGTAGCAGTCATCGCCGATCGTCAGCCGGACATCCGCGATCACATGGCTGCCGCGGCCCAGGACGACGCCGTTGCCCAGGGTGAGGATGGGGTCCGGGCCGAGATCGAGGTCCGGCATCATGCCCGCCGTCAGCGTCACGTCCTGGCCGATGATGCAGTGGTCGCCGATCTCGATCCACGGGTCGCCGAAGACCGTGCCCTGCGGGAAGGCGAGCCGTGCGCCGGGGCCGATCCGGCGGAAGCGGTACGGGCCGGGACACTCGGCCGTGACGGCCGCGGCCTGCCTCACCCAGTGCACGCCCCGGTGGACGGCGCGGGACACGGCCCGGCGCCGCCAGGCGGCAAGGGATGAGAACACGTTCTTATTTGACGGCACCCGCACACCGTACTCAGCGCACCGCCCGGCCGACCGCGGACCGCGCTGTGATCTTCGCCCCACCGGCGGCCACCGCCGCCCTGCGGTGCGACCGTCGTCTACGGTGCAGTGGGCGCGGCACAGCACTGGCGAGGAGAGACGGACATGGCGGGACGGGCGTTGATTTCAGGGGTGGCCGGCGAGGAGCCGACGATCGATCCGGCGGCCTACACCGCGCCCACGTCCGTCGTGCTCGGCGACGTCACGATGGCCTCCGGGGCGAGCGTCTGGTACCACGCGGTGCTGCGTGCCGACTGCGGCCCGATCGTGCTCGGCGCCGACAGCAACATCCAGGACAACTGCACGGTGCATGTGGACCCCGGCTTCCCGGTGACCGTCGGCGAGCGGGTCTCCGTCGGCCACAACGCCGTCCTGCACGGCTGCACCGTCGAGGACGACGTCCTGGTCGGCATGGGCGCCACGGTCCTCAACGGCGCGCACATCGGCGCCGGCTCCCTGGTCGCCGCGCAGGCGCTGGTCCCGCAGGGCATGCAGGTGCCGCCCGGTTCGCTCGTCGCCGGGATCCCGGCCAAGGTCAAGCGGCAGCTGACCGACGAGGAGCGCGAGACGATAAAGCTGAATGCCGCGATGTATCTGGAACTTGCGGCGCGGCACCGGGAATCGGTCCAGGAGGATGCGGGCTGAGCGGGCCGCGGCGCGCCCGCCGCGGCCGCGTCACGTCAAACTCCCCCGCTGCGTTTCCCCCGATAGATAAGGGCGCTCGCCTGTTTACCGGACGGTCGGTTCTGGCATCGTTGGTCGCCCATAGGGACGGCGCGGCGCTGTGCCGTGGACGGGAATGACGGATGAGCGCGTGGGCCGATGACCGGCCACTGCCCGAGGTGGTGGGACGGGCCGTTGAGCACGAGCAGGTGTCCGGGCTGCTGGACGGCTCCGCCCTGGTGACGCTGACCGGCGCCGCGGGGGTGGGCAAGAGCGTCCTGGCCCGCGCCGTACTGGACGAACACCTCGCGCGGCACGGCGGCACGGTCATCCGGGTCGGCTGCTGGGACGGCCTGGCCGAGGGAGATCTGACGGGCACTGTGCGGCGGGCCGCGGGCCTGCCCGCCGCCGTGCAGGCCGTCGCCCGCGGCACCGCTCCCCCGGCCCCGTACGCACCGGTGCACGGCGGGACCGGACCGGCCGACCGCGCCACCGTCGCGGCGCTCGCCGCACACTGCGTGCACCACCGCGCGACGCTGCTGCTGGACGACTGCGACCCGGTGCGCGACGCGTGCGCACAGCTGGTGCGGCGGCTGCTGCGGGCCGAACCGGCGCTTCGGATCGTGGCGACGTCCCGCCGTTCGCTGGGGCTGCCCATGGAGCGGGTCGTCGAGGTCGCGCCGCTCCCGGTGACGCTGGGCGAGGGAATCGCGGGACCGGCCGTCGAGCTGCTGGCGGCGCGGGCCGAGGCGGCCGCGCCGGAGCTGCTCGTGGCCGTCTGCGAGGCGCTGGAGGGCTCGCCACTGGCGATCGAACTGGCCGCCCGGCAGCTGGACCGGATGTCGCTGGCGCAGCTCGCGGCGCAGGTGGACGCCGACGGCCCGCTCTTCTACTCGGGCCCGGCGCCGACCGCGCGGCACACCTCCCTCTACGCGGCACACGCCGCCGGCTACGCCCTCTGCTCGCCCACCGACCGGCGGGTGTGGGCGCGGCTCTCGGTGCTTCCCGGGGACTTCGATCCCTGGCTCGCGGGGTGTGTATGTGCCAGCAGTGACGTTCCTGCCCCGGAAATCGACGCCGCGCTGGAACGGCTCCGGCTGGGCTCCGTACTGGAACGCGTACGGGAGGGAGGCGGCCCGCCGGACACCCGGGCCGCGCTGCCGCCGCGCTACCGACTGCCGCGCGGTGCCCGGGACTTCGGGCGGACCCAGCTGCGCGAGGCGGGCGAGGAGTCCGCGGCGCTGCGGCGGTTCCGGCAGGCCTGTGCGGCGCTCGCGGCCGAGGCCCAGATCGCCTGGCAGGGGCCCGACCAGCAGATCGCCGTCCGCCTGGTGGAGGACGAGCAGCATCATCTCGACGCGGCGCTGACCCGGCCGCCGCAGGACGCGGACGACGCGCTCAGCGCCCTGGAGATCGCGGTCTCGCTGTGGTTCCAGTGGGCGGCGTGCGGCTTCCGCCGCGAGGGGCGGGCGCATCTGGACCGGCTGCTGCTGCTCTCCCGGGGCGACACCCCGCTGCGGGCGCGGGCACTGTGGCTGGCCGGCTGGCTCGCCGCGCAGGAACATGCGCTCGCCACCGCGGAATCGCTGCTGGACCAGGCGTGGACGGCGGCCGTGATGCATGCGGACTCCGACGGGCTGGCCCGTATCGCGCATGCCCACGGTGTGCTGGCGCTGTACCGGGAGGACACCGCGGCGGCGGTGGCGTGCCTGGAGGAGGCGGCCGGGCACCGGCCCAGGGACCCGTGGTTCGGCCCCGGCCCCGCCCACAGCCGGGCGCTGCTCGCCATCGCGCTGTCACCACTGGACGCGGAGAAGGCGGCGGCCGCCGCCCGCCGCGCCTGGGAATCCCGGCACTCCGACGGCGACTTCTGGCTGTACTCCACCGTCCTGTACGCCCGCGCCCTGACCGAACGCACCCACGGGCGGCCGGAGGCGGCGCTGCGGGCCTGCCGCAAGGCGCTGGCGGCCAAGAAGCTCGTCGGGGACCCGCTGTTCATCGCGGGGGCCCGCAATATGCTTGCCGGTCTGCGCCGCGAGGTGCGTGACGTGCGCGAGGGGGCCTCGGCGCCGGGGGTGGCAGGCGCGGCACGCGCGGCAGGGACACGGTGGTGGCAGCGCGGTGGCGGGGTGCGGACGGCCCCGTTCTTCTCCCGGCTGCGCACGGGGTCCTGACGGCGTCGGCTCCGTTGGGGTGACCGGCCGATTGCCCGCGGCCGCGCGTCACCGGGCGCCCACCACCAGGTGTGCGTCGCGCAGCGTGACCGGACGGCCGCGTTCGGGATGCGGAGGCGGCGGCCCCACCCCATCCTGGACCGCATGAAGCGTGCCCCCGTGATCGTGCACCCGCCCTGCACCGGCGGTCGCCGCGTCACGCTCTACGGCCAGGACCTGGGCCGCGCGCTGCGCCCCGGCGATGTGGCCGCGTATCTGCGCCGGGCCGGATTCTCCACGGCGGAATTCGCCTGGGACGACACCGCCCTCATCGAATGGCGCGACGGCGGCCCCGACGTCTGGTCGACCAACTAGCCCCCTCCCCCCGCGAGCGCGTCGGCCGTCCGGGACGGCGATGCCACCAGCGGGACCGCGGCGTCCCCCTCGGTCCGGTGTGACGCCCGCCGCCCGTACCCGCCAGAGGGGCGGCGGGCGCCTGTGCCCGTGCCCGGCCGCGTCAGAACCCTCCGGCGACGAGGGCCACCGGCCGACGGAACGCCACCGGCCCGGTAGCAGGCGCTACCGGGCCGGTGACCGTATGACCATCTGTGCCTGACGGGCCGTCAGTCGACCGTCGCCGGAACCTGGGCCGCCTTCGCCTCGCGCTCCGCCGCCGCCTTCTTCGCGCGGCGCTTCATGATCAGGAAGGAGCCGAGGCCGAAGAGGAGGGCGGCGACCAGACCGAGCCACTGGAAGCGGCGCAGCCACGACTCGGCGACGATGCCGACGCTGTAGATGAGTGCGGTGGTGCCGCCGGCCCAGACGATGCCACCGAGGACATTGGCGATCAGGAACTTCCAGTACGGCATCTTCAGCACACCGGCGAGCGGGCCGGCGAAGATGCGCAGCAGGGCGATGAAGCGGCCGAAGAACACCGCCCACATGCCCCACTTCTCGAACTTCTCCTCGGCCATCGCGACATGGTCGGGGCCGAAGTGCTTGGGGAACTTGCGGCCGGCCCAGTCCAGCAGCGGCTGGCCCCCCTTGCGTCCGATCAGGTACCCGATGGAGTCGCCGACGATCGCGCCGACGGACGCGCAGGCACCCAGCACGAACGGGTCGATGTGATCCGTGGTCGCGGCCAGGATCGCCGCGCTGACGAGGACGATTTCACCGGGCAGCGGAATGCCCAGGCTCTCCACCCCGATGACCACCCCCACCAGGAGGTAGACGCTCACGGCCGGTACGGTCTCGAGCCACTCCTGGATGTGCAAAGCCGATTCCTCCACTGATGTAGGGCCCCCGTGGGCCGCTGCCCGGCCGCCCGTGCCGCCGGGCCGGTGGCGGGGGAGGGGGGCGCCGCCCCGCGCCCCGCGGCGGGGGGACGCGAGGGGGGGCCCCGGGGCCGGCGGCCCACGCGCCCCCCCCGCGCCGCCA
>NZ_JBEZJZ010000115.1:0-26508 GCF_040651455.1 Streptomyces sp. NPDC048483 | reverse complement strand
CCCGACACCACCACAGGGGGGGGGTGCATTCAACCCCCCCCCCCGCCCGCCGCCCCCCCGCGGCCCGGGTCCCCTACCCCACACCGCCGGGGGGCCCCCCGTATGTTCCGGGGGGCCCCCGCTGCGTACGAGGTGTCCGAGGCGGCCTAGACCGTGATCAGAGCCTCCAGCGGAGCGCCCTTCAAACCGGACTCCAGCCGCTGCCGCCCGGCAAGGAAACCGAGCTCCAGCAGCACCGCGACGCCCGCCACCTCGGCACCCGCACGGCGGATGAGCTGCAGCGATGCCTCGGCGGTGCCGCCGGTGGCCAGCACGTCGTCGATCACCAGCACCCGCTCCCCCGGAGCCACCGCATCGGCGTGCATCTCGATCTCGGCGGTGCCGTACTCCAGCTCGTAGGCCTGCCCCAGCGTCGTGCCGGGCAGCTTGCCGGCCTTGCGTACGGGGACGAAGCCGACGCCGGCCCGTACGGCCACGGGGGCGGCGAGGATGAAACCGCGCGCCTCCAGGCCGACGACCTTGTCCGCGCGATGCCGCGCGCACAGGTCGGCGAAGGCGTCGGTCAGCGCGCCGAACGCGGCCGGGTCGGCCAGCAGCGGGGTGATGTCCTTGAACATCACGCCCGGCTGGGGATAATCCGGGACGTCCGCGATCCGGCTCAGCAGCAGCTCGCGCAGCGCGGCCGGGGCGCTCATCGGCGCTTGCCCGACGGGCGGCCGCGGCCGCGCGAGGCGGGCTGGTGGCGCTGGCCGACGACCGCGGTGTCGTCCTCGCCGTCCGCCGTGCCGGAGGCCTGGCCGTCCTGCGCGTCCTCCTGGCCCGCCTCCTTGGCCGCGGCCGCGGCGCGCTTCGCCTTCACCCGCTTGGCCAGCGCCTTCATCTGCGGCTCGCGCTCCTTGAAGTCGGCGACCAGCGGAGTGGCGATGAAGATCGAGGAGTACGCACCCGCGGCGAGACCGACGAACAGCGCCAGCGAGATGTCGTTGAGCATGCCCGCGCCCAGCACACCGCCGCCGACGAACAGCAGACCGGCGACCGGGAGCAGCGCCACGACCGTGGTGTTGATGGAGCGCACCAGGGTGCCGTTGATGGAGCGGTTGGCGATCTCGCTGTAGGTGAAGCGGGACTGCTTGGTGATGTCCTTGGAGGCTTCCTTGAGGCTGTCGAAAACGACGACCGTGTCGTAGAGGGAGTAACCAAGGATGGTCAGCAGGCCGATGACCGTTCCGGGGGTGACCTCGAAGCCGACCAGGGCGTAGACGCCGACGGTGATCGTGAGGTCGTGGACCAGCGCGATCAGCGCCGCCAGCGCCATCCGCCATTCGAAGGCGACGGCCAGATAGAGCACCACGAGGACCATGAAGATCCCCAGGCCCAGCCAGGCCTTGTTGGCGATCTGCTCGCCCCAACTCGGGCCGACCAGCTGGGTGTTGACGTCCTTGGTCGGGACCTTGAGGTCCTTGGCGAGCTCTTCCTGGACCGGCAGCGCCTGCTTGGTGTCCAGGCCGCTGATCTGGATGCGCAGCGCGCCGCCGCCGAGCTTCTGCACCACGGCCTGGTGGCCGCGGGCCGCCGACTCGGCCTTGTGCTGCGCCTCAGAGGCGGACACGGAGGTCGGCGGCGTGCTGAAGACCGCACCGCCGGAGAACTCGATACCGAAGTTCAGGCCCCGCACCGCCAGGCCGACGAGGGCCGTGATGGTGATCAGGATGGAGACGCCGTACCAGATCTTCCGCTTGCCGATGAAGTCGTAGCCGACCTCGCCGCGGTAGAGCCGGGCGCCGATGTTGCCGAGCTTGGACATCTCACGCCTCCTTCGTCTGGGTGGGGGCGGCGCCACGGCGGCGGCGCAGCGGCGGCTTGGCGCCCAGGCGCTGGGGATCGAGGCCGGACCAGGGATGGCCGTTGGCGAAGAACTTCCGCCGCGCGAGCATCGTCATCAGCGGCTTGGTGAAGAAGAAGACCACGACCACGTCGAGGACGGTGGTCAGGCCGAGCGTGAACGCAAAGCCCTTCACCTTGCCGACGGTGACGATGAACAGCACCGCGGCGGCCAGGAACGACACGAAGTCGGAGACCAGGATCGTGCGGCGGGCACGCGGCCAGCCGCGCTCGACGGCCGGACGCAGCGTGCGGCCCTCGCGGATCTCGTCCCGGATGCGTTCGAAGTAGACGATGAACGAGTCGGCGGTGATACCGATGGCGACGATGGCGCCGCAGACCGCCGGCAGGTTCAGCGCGAACCCGATGGCCGGACCGAGCAGCGTCATGATCGTGTACGTGAGGACCGCCGAGACGCCGAGGCTGGCCAGCGCGACCAGCGCCAGGCCCCGGTAGTAGGCGACCAGGTAGATGACGACCAGGGCGAGGCCGATGGCGCCGGCGAGCAGACCGGCGTGCAGCTGGTCACCGCCGAGCGCCGCGGTGACCGTGGTCTCGTCGTCGATCGCGAACGAGAGCGGCAGGGCGCCGTACGACAGCATGTTGCCCAGGTCCTCGGCGGACTGCTGGGTGAAGCCGCCGGAGATGGTGGCATTGCCGCCGTTGATCTGCGAGGTGACCCGCGGGTCGGAGACCACCGCGCCGTCCAGGACAATCGCGAACTGGTTCTGCGGCGGCGTCTGGGTGGCGAGCTTGCCGGTGATGTCCGAGAACTTCTTGCCACCGTCGGAGGTGAAGTCCAGCTGGACGATCCAGCCATTGCCGCTCTGACTGTCGAAGACGGCCTTGGCGTCGCTGACGTCCATGCCCTCGACGGCGACCGGGCCGAGCACGTACTTCTGCCGCCCGTCCTGCTTACAGGCCACCACGGGGTCGGAGGGCTTGGTGCCGGCGGCCTTCGTGCCGGCCATGGCGCGGCCCGCCTTCGTCGAGCAGTCCAGCGCGGCGAACTGCTTCTGCAGGGCCGGCGAGATCTTCTCGTCGCCGCCCTGCGGCGGCACCGGCGGCGTGGCGGGCTTCTTCGAGCCGGAGGGGGTGGGCTTTGCGGACGGTGCCTTCTTCAGGGAGTCCGTGACCGCGCGGCCCTGCGTGGTGGGCTTGGCGTCGGGCGTCTGCGAGGAGGAGGCCTTCTGCTCGGTGCCCTGCCTACCGGTGGCCTTCTCGTCCTTGCCCTGGCCGTTCTTGCCGCCGCTGCCGCCCTTGGAGGGGCTGGGCTCGGGGGTCTTGGCACCGGCGGCGGTGGTCAGCACCGGCCGGAAGCCGAGCTGCGCGGTGGTGCCGACCTGCTGACGGGCCTGCTTCGCGTTCGTCCCCTTGGGGATGTTCACGATGATGTGGTCGCTGCCCTGCGTCTGGACCTCGGTCTCGGACACACCCAGACCGTTGACCCGTCGCTCCATGATCCCGGCGGCGGTGTTCATGTTGGTCTCGTTGATCGCGTTGGGCTTGCCCGGCTGGTTCTTGGCCGCCAGCGTGAAGCTGGTGCCGCCCGCCAGGTCGATGCCCAGCCGGGGCGTCAGATGGCCGTAATAGAACATCCCGCCGACCAGCCCGATCATCGCGATCAGGATCAGGACCAGGGTGCGGCCCGGATGACCCTGGCCGGCGGGCGCCCTGCGGCCCTTTTTCGGTGCTGCCACCTTCTCGTATCTCCCTGTCCAACCCCTCGGCTTCGGGTGTCGCCGAGCGGCCACGAAGTGTTGTGGGGACGTGCCCCCCGCCGGAGCCTAGACCGTCGTGGAACCGCGGTGCGCCGTACGCGCGGCGCAGCGCGGTTCCTTCGGGGGTGGACTACTTCGCGTCGGTGCCGCCGGACTTCTTGTCCTCCTCGGCGGAATCCGCGTCGGCCTTGGCGGCGTCCTTCGCGTCATCGGCGTCGGCGTCCTTGGCGTCGGCGTCCTCGTCGGCCTTGGCGTCCTCGGCAGCCGGCTTGTCCTCGTCGGCCTTGGCGTCCTCGGCAGCCGGCTTGTCCTCGTCGGCCTTGGGGGCGTCCTTGCCCAGGTCGATCTTCTCGGCCTGGGCGCTCTTTTCGGTGGCCTCATCCGCGATGTCGCCGGTCAGCGACGAGGCGTCGTCAGGAACGACGGCCTCGTTGGTCTTGACCGGGTCGGCACCGTCCAGGATGCGGTTGTACTCGTCATCGGCCAGCACGGCGCCGATGGCGTTCTTGGCGTAAATGGCGTGCACGCCCGGTGCGACCTCCAGGAGGACAGATTCCTCGTGGATTTCCTTGACGGTGGCGTACATGCCTCCGATCGTCCGGATGCCGGTGCCAGGCTGCATTTCATTGCGCATCTGCTGCGCTGCCTGCTGCTTCTTCTTGGCGGACCGGGTCATCAGGAACATGGCCCCGATGAGGACGATGAAGGGGAGGAGAGTCACGATACTCACGGGACGGAAATCCTTCGCACGACCGCGGTGCCGCGGTCTGATATACGGGGGTGGGTATGCCGGTCCGTACGGACGGCATCGGCGGAGTCTAAGCGAGTCCCCACCAGTGGAACAACGCCCAGCATCGCACCGCAGTTCCTGACCGGGCGAGTCTCCGCGCCGTCACGGCCCGAACAGGCCCTGCTGCCCGTTCGCGGCCGCTTGCTGCTGCGGCGGGACCAGTCCCAGATGGGCCCACGCCGCCGGCGTGGCGATGCGACCGCGCGGGGTCCTGGCCAGCAGTCCTTCCCTGACGAGGAACGGCTCGGCGACCTCTTCGACCGTCTCGCGCTCCTCCCCCACCGCGACCGCCAGCGTGGACAGGCCCACCGGGCCGCCGCCGAACAGTTTGAGCAGGGCCGTGAGCACGGCGCGGTCGAGGCGGTCCAGGCCGCGGCCGTCGACCTCGTAGACGGCCAGGGCCTGGGAGGCGATCTCGCGGGTGATCACGCCGTCCGCCTTGACCTGGGCGTAGTCGCGGACGCGGCGCAGCAGGCGGTTGGCGATACGGGGCGTGCCGCGGGAGCGGCCGGCGATCTCGGCGGCGCCCTCTGCCGCTATGTGGACATCCAGCAGTCCGGCCGAGCGGTGGATGACCCGCTCCAGCTCGGCCGGGGCATAGAACTCCATGTGGCCGGTGAAGCCGAAGCGGTCGCGCAGCGGGGGCGGCAGCAGACCGGCCCGGGTCGTGGCGCCGACCAGGGTGAACGGGGGAAGTTCGAGCGGGATGGCGGTGGCGCCCGGTCCCTTGCCGACGATGACGTCGACCCGGAAGTCCTCCATCGCCATGTAGAGCATTTCCTCGGCGGGCCGCGACATCCGGTGGATCTCGTCGAGGAAGAGGACCTCGCCCTCCTGGAGGGAGGAGAGGATCGCGGCGAGATCGCCGGCGTGCTGGATGGCGGGGCCGGAGGTGATCCGGATCGGGGCGTCCATCTCGGCCGCGATGATCATCGAGAGGGTGGTCTTGCCAAGGCCCGGCGCCCCGGAGAGCAGGACGTGATCGGCGGTGGCACCGCGGGCGCGGGCGGCCCGCAGCACCAGGTCGAGCTGTTCGCGCACCCGCTCCTGGCCGACGAACTCCTCCAGGTCCTTCGGGCGCAGCGCGGCCTCGACGGCGGTGTCCTCGCCATCGGCGTCGGCCGCCACCAGCCGGTCGGGCGCGCCGGTGGCGGCGTCGTCGGTGGACGGTGCGGTGTCGTCCCAGTTCACTGCGGAATGCCTCGCGGGGTCGGGGCGGCCGGGCCGCCGGAGTGGTCGTACGGTCGGGGGCGCGCGGCCCGTCCGGCGGTGGTCATCGCGCGCGGTTCAGGGTCTGCAGGGCGGCCTTGAGCAGCTTGGGCACCTGCGGCTGGATGCCGTCGGCGAGCGCCGCCTCGGCCTGCGGGGCGACCGCGTCCAGCGCTTCGTCCGCCTCGCGGGTGGCGTAGCCGAGCCCGATCAGCGCGGCGTGCAGCTGATCGCGCCAGCCGGACGTCACGGCGCTGCCGACGCCGGCGCGGGCCGTGCCGACCGGCGCACCGAGCCGGTCCTTGAGCTCCAGAAGCAGCTTCTGCGCGCCCTTCTTGCCGATGCCGGGCACGGCGGTGAGCGTCTTCTCGTCGCCGTTGGCGACCGCCAGCCGCAGCGTGTCCGGGGAGTGCACGGCGAGCATGGCCTGGGCGAGGCGGGGCCCGACGCCGCTGGCGGTCTGCAGCAGCTCGAAGGTCTGGCGCTCGTCGTCGTCGGCGAAGCCGTACAGGGTCAGGGAGTCCTCGCGGACGACGAGGGAGGTGGCGATCTTGGCCGGCTCGCCGATGCGCAGCCCGGACAGGGTGTTCGGCGTGCACTGGACGGCCATGCCGATCCCGCCGACCTCGACGACGGCGGTGTCGGGGGCCAGGGCCGCAACCGGGCCGGAGACAAAAGCGATCATCGGGTGCCCTTCAGCGTGCGTACGGGAGCGGCGCGGCGGGCCGCGGCATGCGCCTGCTGGAGGCGGTTGACCGCGGGGGCGCGCCAGATGTGACAGATGGCCAGCGCCAGGGCGTCCGCGGCGTCGGCGGGTTTGGGCGGCGCGTCGAGCCGCAGCAGCCGGGTGACCATCGCGCCGACCTGCGCCTTGTCGGCCCGGCCCGATCCCGTCACGGCGGCCTTGACCTCGCTGGGGGTGTGCAGCGCGACGGGCAGTCCGCGGCGCGCCGCGCACAGCATGGCGACCGCGCTGGCCTGGGCGGTGCCCATGACCGTACGGACGTTGTGCTGGCTGAACACCCGCTCCACGGCGACGCATTCGGGCCGGTACTCATCGAGCCAGGCTTCTATCCCGCGCTCGATCTCGACGAGGCGGTGGGCGATGTCCGCGTCCGCCGGAGTCCGTACGACGCCGACGCCGACCATCGTCAGCGGGCGCCCCGCGACCCCGTCCACCACGCCGATCCCGCACCGCGTCAGCCCCGGGTCCACCCCCAGCACCTTCATCCGGGCCCCGCCCCTCCCCGCATCGGTCACCTGTTCCTGTGTTCCTGCAGGTTAGTGGGTGCCACTGACAACGCCGACGGGCCGACGGGGTGTGTCCCCGCCGGCCCGTCCGGGTCAGCCGTGCCGTGCCTGCCTCAGGCGTCGACCTTCGCCATGACGTCGTCCGAGACGTCGAAGTTGGCGAAGACGTTCTGCACGTCGTCGCTGTCCTCCAGCGCATCGATCAGCTTGAAGATCTTGCGCGCGCCCTCTTCCTCCAGCTCGACCTGCATGGTCGGGACGAAGTTGGCGTCGGCCGAGTCGTAGTCGATGCCCGCCTCCTGGAGCGCGGTGCGGACCGCGACCAGGTCGGTGGCCTCGCTGAGCACCTCGAAGGACTCGCCGAGGTCGTTGACCTCCTCGGCACCCGCGTCCAGGACCGCGCCGAGCACGTCGTCCTCGGTCAGCTCGGCCTTGGGGACGATCACCACGCCCTTGCGGTTGAACAGGTAGGACACCGAGCCCGGGTCGGCCATTGAACCGCCGTTACGGGTCATCGCGACGCGGACGTCCGAGGCGGCGCGGTTGCGGTTGTCGGTGAGGCACTCGATGAGCACCGCGACACCGTTGGGGCCGTAACCCTCGTACATGATGGTTTCGTAGTCGGCGCCGCCCGCCTCGAGACCGGCACCGCGCTTGAGCGCGGAGTCGATGTTCTTGTTGGGCACCGAGCTCTTCTTGGCCTTCTGGATGGCGTCGAAGAGGGTCGGGTTGCCGTCGATGTCGGCACCGCCCGTGCGCGCCGCGACCTCGATGTTCTTGATCAGCTTCGCGAAGAGCTTGCCGCGCTTGGCATCGATCACGGCCTTCTTGTGCTTGGTCGTAGCCCATTTAGAGTGGCCGGACATCCGCCTGTCTCCTTCGCGTAACCCATTGGTGAAACGAACGCCATCGATCCTACCGGGGCTGGATCACACGGTGTCACTCACCTGATCTATGCGGCCGCGCGACGGACCATGTCCACGAACAGGGCGTGCACCCGGTGATCGCCGGTGAGCTCCGGGTGGAACGACGTGGCGAGGACGTTACCCTGCCGCACGGCCACGGTGTGCCCGTTGTAGGTCGCCAGGACCTCGACCGCGGCGCCGACCGATTCGACCCACGGCGCCCGGATGAAGACGCCCTCGACCGGTCCGCCGGGGATGCCGGTGACATCGACGGCCGCCTCGAAGGACTCGTTCTGCCGCCCGAAGGCGTTACGGCGCACGATCATGTCGACGCCGCCGAACGTCTCCTGGTCCTCACGGGCGTCCAGCAGCTTGTCCGCGACCATGATCATGCCGGCGCAGGTGCCGTAGACCGGCCGGCCCGCCCGCACGAACGCGCGCAGCGGCTCGAGCATGCCGAAGACGATCGCCAGCTTGGACATGGTGGTGGACTCGCCGCCCGGTATGACCAGGCCGTCGACCTCGGCCAGCTCCTCGGGACGGCGTACCGGCCGCGCCTGGGCGCCGGCGTCCGCGAGCGCCTTGACGTGCTCGCGGACGTCGCCCTGGAGCGCCAGCACACCGATGGTGGGGATGCTCATCTGCGTACTTACGTCCTTGATCCTTTGTACTTACCAGCCGCGGTTGGCGTAGCGCTCGGCCTCGGGGAGGGTGTCGCAGTTGATCCCGACCATGGCCTCGCCCAGGTTGCGGGAGACATCCGCGATGACCTTCGGGTCGTCGTAGAAGGTGGTGGCCTTCACGATCGCGGCGGCGCGCTTGGCGGGGTCACCGGACTTGAAGATGCCGGAGCCGACGAAGACGCCCTCGGCACCGAGCTGGCGCATCAGCGCGGCGTCGGCCGGGGTGGCCACACCACCGGCGGAGAACAGCACGACCGGCAGCTTGCCGAGCTCGGCGACCTCCTTGACCAGCTCGTACGGGGCGCGCAGCTCCTTGGCGGCGGCGAACAGCTCGTTGTTGTCACAGCCGCGCAGCTTGGCGATCTCGGCCTTGATCTGGCGGAGGTGACGGACCGCCTCGACGACGTTGCCGGTGCCGGCCTCGCCCTTGGAGCGGATCATGGCGGCACCCTCGGCGATCCGGCGCAGCGCCTCGCCCAGGTTGGTGGCACCACAGACGAAGGGGGTGGTGAAGGCCCACTTGTCGGAGTGGTTGACCTCGTCGGCCGGGGTGAGGACCTCGGACTCGTCGATGTAGTCGACACCGAGGGACTGCAGGACCTGGGCCTCGACGAAGTGGCCGATCCGGGACTTGGCCATGACCGGGATGGAGACGGCGCTGATGATGCCGTCGATCATGTCGGGGTCCGACATACGGGCCACGCCGCCGTCCTTGCGGATGTCGGCGGGGACCCGCTCCAGGGCCATGACGGCGACAGCGCCCGCGTCCTCGGCGATCTTCGCCTCTTCCGGCGTGACGACGTCCATGATCACGCCGCCCTTGAGCTGCTCGGCCATGCCGCGCTTGACGCGCGCGGTTCCGGTCTCGGGGTTCTGGGGCGTGGTGGGCGTGCTGGACACGGTTGACCTCACTCATTGCGGGTTTATATGCGTGTCGCCCACACAACCGTTTGCGTGGGGGCGATGGAAAGGGCCAATTCAAGGTCGGTGGCTCGTCACGGCGTGGACTGGCGTGGCCGGAAGGTGCGGGTGGCGCCTCTTTGGCGGGTGAGCGCCCGCCCACTTTCGTGATCCTTTGCCGTTTCGGCTCTCTTTGTGGCCCCTTTTGCTTATGACCCTTTTTAGCTTTGCTTCCCTTATTGTCAGCCGCCGGCCGAGCGGTCGTCCAGGATCGCCGGCGGCTCGTCGTCCATCTCGAAGGCCAGCGGGAACGGGGCGTGGCCCGCGAGCCGGAGGTAACGGACGAGCCGGTGGCGGCGCACCGCGCGGGCGGCCCGTACGGCGTCGTTGTGGAAACGGCGGGCCATCGGGACGCGGCGCACGGCCGCGGTGAGTTCGGTGACCGTCTGCTCGCCGCCGGGAGCCTCGCGCACGGCCTCCAGCTGGGCCTCTTCGGCGAAGATCGCGCGCAGCGTCTGGCTCAGTTCGCTCTCCGCCACCTCGCGGTGATCGTCCTCGGCCTGCCGGGCCTCGTGGGCGGCCTGGTAGAGAACGATGGAGGCGGCGGGGTCGAGGACGCCCGACGTACCGACCTCCTGCGCGACGGAGGCGCGCCGGAGGAGTTGGGCGTCCAGGGCCGCCTTCGCTGCGTCGATGCGGGCGTGGAGGCGGTCCAGGCGGCCGGCCGTCCAGCTCAGGTAGATGCCGATGAGGATGATTGCGGCGGCGGTCCAGATGAGGGTGGTCACGCGGACGCAATTTACCCGTACCGGGTCGCTGCGCTCGGCCGTGGCCGTACGTTGTCGGCTCTCCCGCCGTCTCGCCTGCGGCGGGCGGTGCCGCTGCGCGGGGCTGGTCGGCTGCGGGGCCGGGCCTACACGGCTTCGCCGCTACGGCCCGGTCCCTCCCATGGGTGGTGGGTTGATGTGTGTGTGGGGGGGCTTGTGTCCTGTTGTCGGTGCGGGTGTTTTCAGTCCCTGGCCAGCCCCCAGCGGGCTCGTAGGCCCACCCGTTCGTCGGTGGCTACGGAAGCGGCGCCTGTGGTGACCGTTTCGTAGACGGCCAGGATGTCCGCGCCGACCGTGGACCAGTCGAAGCGGCGGACATGGCGGCTGCCGCGGTCGCGGAGTTCGGCCAGTCGTGCCGGGTCGCCCAGGAGGCGTACGGCGGTGGTGGCCAGGGCGTCGGCGTCCTCGTTGGTGAAGAGTTCGCCGGCCTCGCCCTGGTCGAGGACCTGGGCGAACGCGTCCAGGTCGCTGGCCAGGACGGGGGCTCCGGCCGACATGGCCTCCACGAGGATGATGCCGAAGGATTCGCCGCCGGTGTTGGGGGCCACGTAGAGGTCGACGCTGCGCAGCAGGCGGGCCTTGTCCTCGTCCGTGACCATGCCGAGGAATTCGACACGGGCGCGCATCTCGACGGGCAGGCCCGCGACCGCTTCCTCCTCGTCGCCGCGGCCCGCCACCAGGAGGCGGGCGTCCGGCACCTTGGTGAGGATGGCGGGGAGCGCCTTCATCAGGACGGGCAGGCCCTTGCGGGGTTCGTCGATGCGGCCGATGAAGCCGATCGTCCTTCCCTGCCATTCGGGCTTGGGCTCGGCGCGGGCGAAGAAGTCGACGTCGACGCCGTTGGGGATGACGACCGCGTCGCCGCCGAGGTGTTCGACGAGGGTGCGCCGGGCGTATTCGCTGACGGCGATGCGGGCGCTGATCTTCTCCAGGGCGGGCTGCAGGATCGGGTACGCGGCGATCATGGCCCGGGAGCGGGGGTTGGAGGTGTGGAAGGTCGCCACGATGGGGCCCTGCGCCGCCCAGCAGGAGAGCAGGCCGAGCGAGGGGGAGGCCGGCTCGTGGATGTGGATGACGTCGAAGGCGCCGTTCTGGAGCCAGCGGCGGACCCGGGCTGCGGAGAGGAAGCCGAAGTTGAGGCGGGCGACCGAGCCGTTGTACGGGACGGGGACGGCGCGGCCCGCCGAGACGACGTAGGGGGGAAGCGGTGTCTCGTCGTCGGCGGGGGCCAGGACGGAGACCTCGTGGCCGCGGCGGATGAGGTGTTCGGCCAGGTCGCGGATGTGGAACTGGACGCCGCCGGGGACGTCCCAGGCGTAGGGACAGACGATGCCGATGTTCACGCCGTTGTCTCCGTTCCGGTGGTGCCCGGTTCCAGGCCGCGCGGCTCCAGGTCGGCCAGCCACAGGCGCTGCAGCATGTGCCAGTCCTCGGGGTGGTCGGCGATGCCGGAGGCGAAGGCGTCGGCGAGCGCCTGGGTCATCTGGGCGGCCTTTTCCGTGTGGGTGCCGGTCTCGGGGACCTCGACCTCCGGGTGGACCCGGCCGCGCATGACGGAGGAGTCGTCGTACCAGAGGGTGACCGGCAGCAGCATCGCGCCGGTCTGTACGGCGAGCATCGCGGGGCCGGCCGGCATCTTTGTCTCCTCGCCGAAGAACTTGACCGGTATGCCGGAGCTGGACAGATCACGGTCGGCGACGAGGCAGACCAGGCCGCCGGCCCGCAGCCGGCGGGCGAGGGTGCCGAAGGCGGCGCCGCCGGTGTGCGGCAGCACCTCCATGCCCAGGCCCTCGCGGTAGGCGACGAAGCGGTCGTAGAGCGATTCCGGCTTGAGGCGCTCGGCGACGGTGGTGAAGGGGGTGTTCAGTTTGGTGGTGACCCAGACGCCGGCGAGGTCGTAGTTGCCCATGTGGGGCAGGGCGAGGATGACGCCGCGGTCGCTCGCGAGGCCGTCGGTGAGGTGGTGGATGTCCTCGGGGTCGAAGCCGTTCCTTATGCGGTCCTTGCTCCAGGACGGGAGGCGGAACGATTCCATCCAGTAGCGCATGTAGGAGCGCATGCCCGCTCTGGAGAGCTCTGCCAGGCGCTGCGGGCCGGCGTCCGGGACGACCCGGGCGAGGTTGGCCTCGAGGCGGCGGACGCCCTTGCCGCGGCGTTTCCAGGCAGTGTCGGCGATGCGCCGGCCCAGGCGCACGGCGACGCCTTCGGGCAGCTTTTTCACGGTGCTCCAGCCCAGGCCGTACAGGGCGTCGGTGAGCTTGTCCGTAGCGATCCTCATGCGCTGTTCCCCCCTTGCGCGACGGCGTCGGCCTCGGCCGACTCGCGGCGTACCGTCACCACCCGCTGGCCCAGTGTGACGATGCTGCCGATGGCGACGACCCACAGCGCGATCGGCAGCAGGATCTCGACGCCGGGAACGCCGAACGCATGCAGGCCGGACAGGCCGCAGGCGACCAGGGAGATCACGAGGCGCTCGGCGCGTTCGACCAGGCCGTTGACGTTCACCGGCAGCCCGATGGCCTCACCGCGGGCCTTGGTGTACGAGACCACCTGGCCGCTGGCGAGGCAGAAGATCGCGATGGCGCAGAGCACCAGGCTGTCGCCGCCCCCCGCGTACCACAGGGCCAGGCCCCCGAAGATCGCCGAGTCCGCGACCCGGTCGAGGGTGGAGTCGAGAAACGCGCCCCAGCGACTGGAGCGGCCCAGCTGCCTCGCCATGTTGCCGTCGACCAGGTCGGAGAAGACGAACAGGGTGATGACGATCGTGCCCCAGAAGAGCTCGCCCTGCGGGAAGAAGATCAGAGCGCCGGCCACCACACCGCCGGTCCCGACGAGGGTGACCGCGTCCGGGGTGACCCCGAGGCGGATGAGCAGGGCGGCGAACGGCGTGAGAACACGCGTGAAGAACGCACGCGCGTACTTGTTCAGCATGGCCTTCCCGGAGGTCGATACGGGCCAAGCGGTCAAGGGGCCACCGGCTGGCCCATCGTAGCCAGGCGGCCACCGGCCACCACGAACGCATCGCGGCGCCGGGCGCACCGCACGGCGCGCGGGCGTCGGCGTGCGCCTCGGGGCGCCCGGACGGGCGGGATCGGCGGCGGGATCCAGGACCGCCCGTTGCGCCATGTATGGACGCATGGTGACCACGGTGGAAAGCTCGAATCACCGCAAAGTGTCGACCTGGAGGCGAGACACATGAGCGAGAAGTCGAGTACACACCCGGGAGCCGCCGGAAGGGCGCCTGCGGCCGACCGGCCCACCGCCCTGCGGAATGTGGTGCTGGTCGGCCACAGTGGTTCGGGAAAGACCACCCTGGTCGAGGCCCTCGCGCTGGCATCCGGCGCGGTCAACCGGGCGGGCCGGGTCGAGGACGGCGGGTGCCTGTCGGACTACGACGAGATCGAGCACCGGCAGCAGCGCTCCGTACAGCTCTCCCTGGTCCCGGTGGACTGGGACGGCATCAAGATCAACTTGCTGGACACCCCCGGGTATGCCGATTTCGTCGGCGAACTGAGGGCCGGTCTGCGGGCAGCGGACGCGGCCCTCTTCGTCGTTTCGGCCGCGGACGCGGTGGCCGGCGCGACCCGGATGGTCTGGGACGAGTGCGCCGCGGTCGGTATGCCGCGCGCCCTGGTCGTCACCCATCTGGAGGCGGCGCGGTCCGACTTCGACGGGATGACCCGGCTGTGCCGCGACGCCTTCGGCGGCGAGGACCCGGACGCGGTGCTGCCGCTGTATCTCCCCCTGTACGGCACACCGGGAGCCGACGGCCACGCCCCCGTACACGGCCTGATCGGCCTGCTCTCCCAGCGGGTCTTCGACCACTCCTCCGGCGAGCGCGTCGAGCGCGCACCGACGGCCGACGAGCTGCCGCTGATCGAGCAGGCCCGTAACCGCCTCATCGAGGGGATCATCGCCGAGAGCGAGGACGAGTCCTTGATGGACCGGTATCTCGCCGGCGAGGAGATCGATGTCAAGACGCTCATCGGGGATCTGGAGACGGCGGTCGCCCGGGGCACCTTCCACCCCGTGCTGGCCGCCGCCCCCGCATCCGACGGCGGCAAGCAGGGCCTGGGCACCGTCGAACTGCTGGAGCTGATCACCGGCGGCTTCCCGACGCCCGCGGAGCGTGCGGCACCGGCCGTGACCGGCACCGACGGCTCCCCCTGCGCGTCGCTGGCCTGCGATCCCGACGGCCCGCTGGCGGCCGAGGTGGTCAAGACCTCCTCCGACCCGTACGTCGGCCGGGTCTCGCTCGTACGGGTCTTCTCCGGCACCCTGCGCCCCGACGAGACGGTGCATGTCTCCGGGCACGGCCTGGAGGACCGCGGGCACGAGGACCACGACGTCGACGAGCGGATCGGCGCCCTGTCCGCCCCCTTCGGCAAACAGCAGCGCCCGCTGTCCCGGGCGATCGCCGGCGACCTGGCGTGTGTGGCGAAACTGACCCGCGCCGAGACCGGCGACACGCTCTCGGCCAAGGACGCTCCCCTGCTGATGGAGCCGTGGGAGATGCCGGACCCGCTGCTCCCGGTCGCCATCGAGGCCCACAGCAAGGCCGACGAGGACAAGCTCTCGCTGGGCCTGTCCCGCCTGGTGGCGGAGGACCCGACGCTGCGTCTGGAACACCACCCGGACACCCATCAGATGGTGCTGTGGTGCCTGGGCGAGGCGCATGTCGATGTGGCGCTGGAGCGGCTGCGCTCGCGGTACGGCGTCCAGGTCGACACGGTGCCGCACAAGGTGGCGCTGCGGGAGACCTTCGGCGCCACCGCGTCCGGGCGCGGCCGTCACGTCAAACAGTCCGGCGGCCACGGCCAGTTCGCCATCTGCGAAATCACGGTCGAGCCGCTGCCGGGCGGCTCCGGCATCGAGTTCGTCGACAAGGTGGTGGGCGGCGCGGTGCCCCGGCAGTTCATCCCGTCCGTGGAGAAGGGCGTACGGGCCCAGGCCCTGCGCGGGGTCGCCGCCGGGCATCCGCTCGTCGACGTCCGCGTCACGCTGCTCGACGGCAAGGCGCACTCCGTCGACTCCTCGGACGCCGCCTTCCAGAAGGCCGGCGCGCTGGCGCTGCGCGAGGCCGCCGCCGACGCCCGGATCGAACTGCTGGAGCCGGTCGCCGAGGTGACCGTGCTGATTCCGGACGATTTCGTCGGGCCCGCGATGAGCGATCTGTCCGGGCGGCGCGGCCGGGTGGTGGGCACCGAGCAGTCCGGAGCGGGCCGCACCCTCGTCCGCGCCGAGGTCCCCGAGACCGAACTCGGCCGGTACGCCGTCGATCTGCGCTCCCTCTCGCACGGCACCGGCCGCTTCACCCGCCGCTACGTACGGCATGAGCCGATGCCGCCGCAGCTCGCCGAGAAGGTGCGGGAAGAGACGGAGAACGGCGCATAGTCAACGGTGCGTCAGCCGCCGTCCGGCTCAACCCCCTTGGGCTGGACGGCGGCTGTACGCTGAGATGCGGAGGTCACCGGCACCGGTCGGGCCCGATGCAGGTGTGCCGTGAGCGGGAGTCGGGAAAGAGGCGCATCATCGGATGCGCGCGGTGATGGGGGCGGTAGTGGCAGACGGCTTTGACTTCAGTCCGGGGGCGCAGGTGCCGATCTCCGGCGGCGCCGGGCAGACGGCGGCGACCCAGGCACTGGCCTCGGCCGCCTACCGGGACAGCAAGCTCTCCGAGATCTCCAAGGCCGACTCCGACACCGCCAAGTCCGACATCAAGAAGCCCAAGCTGTCGCTGTTCGAGCCCAACCTCGGCGAGGCGTTCTCGCGCGCCGTACAGGTACGGATGCTCGGCGGCGGCCGCAAGGCCCTCATCCAGTCCTTCGGGACGGAGCCGCAGACCATCGTCGAGCACTGCCTGTCCGCGACGCGCCTGCGCAAGCAGCGGGACGCCAAGCTGACGCTGATCATGGTGCTGTTCGGCCTGCTGTTCCTGCCCGGTGTGCTGCTGTGGCTGGGTGCGTTCCAGATCAAGAAGATGCTCTCCAAGGACGGCGGCGGCGTCTCCCTGATCGGCGGGGCGCTGCTGACGGTGCTGGCCGGCGTCACCGTCTTCTTCCTGGTCAAGCTGCCGCTGAACGGCTTCTGGCCGCTGTACGTCCGCGCCATGGTCATCGCCCCGGTGGTCGGCTGGTGGTGGGCCAAGCAGATCTGCGAGACGGCCGCGGTGACGATGCGGGAGGCCTGGAAGGGGCTCCTCGAGGGCGGCGGGGTGGCGGCCAAGATCCCCGAGGCGGTGCCCCAGGACCCGAACGAGACCGCCGCCGAGACCCTCCGCCAGAATCTCGCCAAGGTCTCCGCCGAGCAGCGCAGCAACGTCGTCTTCTACGCCGGCCCCAAGGGGATACTCGGCATGGGCACCCGCTGGGGCAGCTGGCAGCTCGCCGAGGAGCTCAAGCCCGCCCAGGAAGGCGTCGAGATCCACCCCTTCCGCAGCTGGGACGTCGTCCGGGTGATCCACGACCGGCTGCGCCTGCTGGAGCGCTCGCCGCTGCACACCGGCGGCTTCCCGGCCCCGTCCGTACGCCACTGGATCGTCTCCCCGGTCGGCGAGAAGGCCGGCGCGGTCTCCCGCCCGGACGGCACGGACACCGACGCGTACCAGATCCGCGGGCACGAGATAGAGCGCATCTGCAACGAGCAGCAGTTCGGCGCCGGCAACCGCCACTATCTCGGCGTGCAGTTCGTCCTGTGGGACGGGCAGCTGGTGCTCACGCTGATGATCACCGTCACGGTCCTGCACGAGACGCTGCGCATCGAGGTGACCGGTCACGCCCTCGGCCCGGTCCACGGCCTGTTCACCACCAAGCCGGAGCCCAAGACCAAAGAGGTCGCCAAGACCGTCAGGTTCTGGGAGACCAAGAAGGTCACGCTCCCGCTCATCGACGCGGGCGAGGTCGTCCGCCTCGCCGCCCGCGCCCCGCTCACCTGGTTCCCGCCGGTGCTGGACTTCCTCGGCGGCAAGCTCGCGCTCCCCGAACCGTTCGGCCTGCGCCACGTCTGGGCGGACAAGCCCTGGCGGCACCGCTTCATGGCCGACGACGCGCTGCGCGCCGCGACCCCGGTGCTGCGGGTCGTACACGCCGCCGCCATGAGCGTCCTGAAGGAGAACGGCGTGGACACCGAGCGCTTCGACAACCGCTCGCTGGTGCTGAGCGGCATGGTCCAGAGCGTGGAGCCGAGGAACGCCGACGACTACCACGCCTAGAGCGCGCACCGCCCGCTAGCGGAAGATCCCCGTGTGGCCCAGTGAGTACCGCCCCGGCTGCGGATACACCGCCAGCCCGTGCGGCCCCTGGCCCACGGGGATCTTTGCGAGCGTCTTGCCGGTACGGGTGTCCAGCGCGTACACCTCCGAGTGGTAACGGCCGGACAGCCACAGCACCTTGCCGTCCGCCGACACCCCGCCCATGTCCGGGCTGCCGCCGCCGGGGATGTGCCATTTGCCGACGAGATCGCCGGTCTTGAAGTCCAGGAGCGAGAGGGAGCCCTCGCCCCGGTTGGAGATGTACATCTTCCGCGAATCGCGGCTGACGTAGAGGCCGTGGGTGCCCTTCCCCGTGGGCAGCAGCCGCGGCTTGGTGAAGCGGTCGCCGTCAAGGACCCACACCCCGTCGGCCATCATGTCGGCGATGTACCAGGTCTTGCCGTCCGGCGAGATCTTCACGTCCTGCGGCATCGCCCCCTCGAACGGCAGCTTCTCCTGGCCGATGACCTTCATCTTCTCGGTGTCGACCTTGAGCAGCTCGCCGGAGAATTCACAGGAGACGATGAAGTACCGCCCGTCCGGCGAGAAATCGGCGTGATTGACGCCCGCGCAGCTCACCGGAAGCGTCTTGCGGATCTCCATGGTGTGCGCGTCGCGGAAGACCAGCTGGCGGTCCATCGAGGCCATCACGACGGCGTACTTGCCGTTGGGCGTGAAGTAGAGGTTGTAGGGGTCGTGGACCTTGACGGGCTTGCCGGCCTTCCCGGTGGCGGGGTCGATCGGGGTGAGGTCATGACCCCGGTTGTTGTTGACCCAGAGCGTCTTCATGTCC
The DNA here is from genome assembly GCF_040651455.1 of Streptomyces sp. NPDC048483. Classification (NCBI taxonomy): domain Bacteria; kingdom Bacillati; phylum Actinomycetota; class Actinomycetes; order Kitasatosporales; family Streptomycetaceae; genus Streptomyces; species Streptomyces sp. NPDC048483. The sequence continues at coordinate 8,299 of NZ_JBEZJZ010000115.1, read as the reverse complement.
CACGACGGCACCACATGCTGCGGCTGCACGCCCACCGGAATCGTCTCGAGCACCTTGTACGTCTTCGGGTCGATGACACTGACCGAGTCGGAGCCGGTGTTGGGCACATACACCCGCGCGGGGAAGTCCCGTACCTGCGGCGCCAGCTTGTTGGGCCGGTCCGCGGCGTAGAGGTCGTTCTTGTCCGCCAGCGGCGGCATGCCCGGCAGACCCGGCTCGACCGCCTTGGCGGCCGAGGGCTTCGCCGGGTGCGGGCGGCGCTCGGCGGTCCTGGTCCCACCGCCGCCGGAGCAGCCCGCGGCCACCAGCGCGCAGGCCACGGCGAGCAGCGCGGCGCGGCGGCCGGGGCGGGGGGATCTGCGGACGGGGGTACGGTTCCGGTCAGCCATCAGGTCACTAGCTCCGTTGTCGTCACCGCGCGCAGCCCGCGCCGGCTCAGTCCGTCGAGGATCGGGGGCAGCGCGGCCACCGTGCCGGCGTGCCCGAGGTGGAGGCTCACGACCGAGCCCGGCCCGACCCTGTCCAGGACCGTGCGCCGGACGGCCGGGGCACCGGGGTCGGTGGAGTCGAGGGAATCCAGGTCGTAGGACAGCACATGCGGATATCCGGCCCGGTGCGCCAGCCGGGTCACCAGGTCGGTCGCCCGCCGGGCCTGGGAGGGGCGGAACCAGCTGCCGATACTGCCGGTCAGCCGCCGCAGCCGGTCCGCGCACCGGCTGATCTCGGCGTATGCCGCGGCCTCCGGCAGCGCGCAGATATTGCGGTGGTGCATCGTGTGATTGCCCAGCTCATGGCCGCCGTCGAGGATCCGGCGGGCCATCTCGGGCCGCTCGTCCAGCCAGTCGCCGACGGCCAGCACCGTCACCCGGGCGTCGGCCCGCTCGGCCTCGCCCAGCAGGGCCGTGGCCAGCTTCGGGTCGCCCCTGCCGTGGAAGGTCAGCGCGACCGCACGGCCGTCCCGCGGCCCGTGCGCAATCTGTACGGGCCGGCCGGGCACCCTGGTCGGCGGCCGGGCGGCGTACGCCCGTGCGGGGTTCGGTGCGCCGGGCCCGCCGGTGTGCGGGGGCGTGGAGACCCGTACGGCCGAGGCGTCCGTACGGGCCGGGGCGCAGCCCGACGCGAGCGCTCCGGCGGCCGCGGCCGAGGTGGCCGCGCGCAGCACGGAGCGACGATCCAGGATGGTCACCTCATCATTAGAATGGCAATCATCCGGATTTACGGTGATCTATCCGTTTCGTCCGGTCGCGTGTCGCCTCGGGCACCCGCCCGGCAGCCCCCTATGCGGGCCAGGCCTCCGCGAGCATCGCCCGGGTGTCCGCAAGGAGTTGGGGCAGCACCTTGGTGTGCCCGACCACCGGCATGAAGTTGGTGTCGCCGCCCCAGCGCGGCACGACGTGCTGGTGGAGGTGGGCCGCGATACCGGCCCCGGCGACGGTGCCCTGGTTCATCCCGATGTTGAAGCCATGCGCACCGGACGCCGTCCGCAGCGCGCCCATCGCCCGCTTCGTGAACTCCGCGAGCTCCACGGTCTCCGCGCCGTCCAGCTCGGTGTAGTCCGCGACATGCCGGAACGGGACCACCATGAGGTGCCCGCCGTTGTACGGATACAGATTCAGCACCGCATACACATGCTCACCGCGCGCGATCACCAGACCGTCCTCGTCCGACTTCGCGGGGATCGTGCAGAACGGACAGCCGTCGTCGGCCCCCGGGCCGCTCGGCTTGTTCTCCCCCTGGATGTAGGCCATCCGGTGGGGCGTCCACAGGCGCTGGAAGGCGTCCTGTGTCCCGACTCCGATCTGCTGTTCCGGCTCGCTTGTCATACGGGCCAGCATATTGCGTCGCCCTTTGGCAGCGTGTCGTTGGGGCAGACCTCACCGGCCGCTCCGCGATGCTGAACCGGTGGACAGGCAACAGCGGCTGTGGGAGTGGGAGCGCACCGCCGAGCCCTATCTCCTCCTCGCCTCGCTCCTCTTCCTCACCTCGTACGCCGTCCGGGTCCTGGTCCCCGGCCTCTCCCCCGGCTGGCACACCTTCTGGGCCACGGTCACCGCCGTGACCTGGGGCGTCTTCATCGTGGAATACCTGTCCCGGCTGCTGCTCAGCGACGACCGCCGGCGCTTCGTCCGCACCCGCTGGCTGGACCTGGTGGTGACCGTACTGCCCCTGCTGCGGCCGCTGCGCATCGTCGACATGCACGAGCGGATGCAGCGCCGCCGAGATCATCCGCGCCTGGCCCTCGAGGCCCGCGTGATGACCTACGCCGGCCTGACCTCCGCCCTCCTGGGCTTCGCCGCCAGTCTGGCCGTCTACCACGACGAGCGCGCCGACCCGCACACCACCATCCGCACCTTCGGCGACGCGGTGTGGTGGGCCGCCTCGACCCTGACGACGACCGGCTACGGCGACGCCACCCCCGTCACGACGCGCGGCCGGGTCACGGCGGTGGCGCTGATGTTCGTCGGGGTGGCCCTGGTCGGGGCGGTGGTGGGCTCGTTCTCGTCCTGGCTGCTGCGCCGGTTCCGGCAGGACGGGGAGGGATGAGGAAGGCCCCGGGGAGCGGTTGCTCTCCGGGGCCTTCTCTCATACGGCGGGCGTCACAGGCGTCACACCTGGACGCGGCGCTCCACGATGTCCAGGATCTCGGCGATCGCCTCGTCGCGCGGGATCCCGTTCTTCTGCGACCCGTCGCGGTAGCGGAAGGAGACGGCACCGGCCGCCATGTCCTCATCACCCGCGAGGATCATGAACGGAACCTTGGACTTCTGTGCGTTACGGATCTTCTTCTGCATCCGGTCCGACGACGAGTCCACCTCGACCCGCAGCCCCTTGGCCCGCGCCTTCTCGGCGAACTCCTGCAGATACGGCACATGCGCATCCCCGATCGGGATACCGACGGCCTGCACCGGCGCGAGCCACGCCGGGAACGCGCCCGCGTAGTGCTCCAGCAGCACGCCGAAGAACCGCTCGATCGAGCCGAACAGGGCGCGGTGCAGCATGACGGGCTGCTGCTTGGAGCCGTCCGCCGCGGTGTACTCCAGGCCGAACCGCTTGGGCTGGTTGAAGTCGACCTGCAGGGTCGACATCTGCCAGGACCGGCCGATCGCGTCCTTCGCCTGCACCGAGATCTTCGGGCCGTAGTACGCGGCGCCGCCCGGGTCCGGGACCAGCGGCAGGCCCTGCTTCTCGGCCGCCTGGCGCAGTGCCTCGGTGGCCTCCTCCCAGTCCTCGTCCGAGCCGATGAACTTGTCCGACTCCGGGTCGCGGGTGGACAGCTCCAGCTCGAACTCGGTCAGGCCGTAGTCGCGCAGCAGGTCGAGCACGAAGGTGAGGAGCGTGTCGAGCTCCTCGGGCATCTGCTCCTTGGCGCAGTAGATGTGCGAGTCGTCCTGAGTGAAGCCGCGCGAGCGGGTCAGGCCGTGCACGACGCCCGACTTCTCGTAGCGGTACACCGTCCCGAACTCGAAGAGGCGCAGCGGCAGTTCACGGTAGGAGCGGCCGCGCGACTTGAAGATCAGGTTGTGCATCGGGCAGTTCATCGCCTTGAGGCGGTAGTTCTGCTCGTCGAACTCGATGGCCGGGAACATCGCCTCGCCGTAGTGCGGGAGGTGCCCGGAGATCTCGAAGAGGCGCTCCTTCGAGAGGTGCGGGGTGTTCACGAACTCGTAGCCGGAAACCTCGTGCCGCCGGCGCGAGTAGTCCTCCATCACCTTGCGGACGACGCCGCCCTTGGGGTGGAAGACCGCGAGGCCCGGGCCCAGCTCCTCCGGGAAGGAGAAGAGGTCCAGCTCGGCACCGAGCTTGCGGTGATCGCGCTTCTCGGCCTCGGCGAGGAACTCCAGATACGCCTTGAGCTCGTCCTTGGTCGGCCACGCGGTGCCGTAGATGCGCTGCAGCTGCTTGTTCTTCTCGCTGCCGCGCCAGTACGCGGCGGCCGAGCGCATCAGCTTGAACGCGGGGATCACACGGGTACTGGGCAGGTGCGGACCGCGGCAGAGGTCCTTCCAGCACAGGTCGCCGGTCTTGGCGTCGAGGTTGTCGTAGATGGTCAGCTCGCCGGCGCCGACCTCGGCGGAGGCGCCCTCGGCGGCGTCCGCGGCGGAGCCCTTGAGCCCGATCAGCTCGATCTTGTACGGCTCGTCGGCCAGCTCCTCGCGCGCGGCGTCATCGCTCACCGCCCGGCGCGCGAACTTCTGCCCGCGCTTCTGGATCTCCTGCATCTTCTTCTCGATGCGCTTGAGATCGTCCGGGTGGAAGGGGGTCTCGACGTCGAAGTCGTAGTAGAAGCCGTCCTTGATGGGCGGACCGATGCCGAGCTTCGCCTCCGGGAACAGCTCCTGCACGGCCTGCGCCAGCACATGCGCGGTGGAGTGCCGCAGGATGTTCAGACCGTCCTCGGAGGTGATCTCGACGGGCTCGACCTCGTCGCCGTCGGCGATCGCGTACGCGAGGTCCTTGAGCTCTCCGGCCACCCGCGCGGCGACGATGCTGCGCTCGCCCTGGAAGAGGTCGGCGGCCGTAGTGCCCGTGGTCACCACGCGTTCTTCCCGCTCGGAATCGCGTTGGACGGTCACACGGACGTCTGACACCGGTCGCTCCTGACTCATGTCTCTTTTGCGTCAGCGATTGCTGCGCAGCCGAATCGTACCGAGCCACCCGACCCGACCGCGAAACGGTTTGCCCGCCACCTGCGCAGCGGCCGCGGCTGCGCCGCTATTCCTCGCCGCCGCACGCCTCCTCGAAGACATCGAGATTCTCCTGGAGCGACTTCAGCAGCCGGTCCCGCTCCGCCTCGTCGACCTGTACGGGCGTGACGTCGTGGCACCCGGTGATCCGCCGGAACCCGCCCCGGCTCTCCAGCCGCCCGCTCACCCGGATCGGCAGCCCCACCAGATGCGCATGCCCGGCGATCCGGTAGTCCTCCTCCCCCAGCGCCACCCGTACCTGCGCCACATCCGCCCCGCTGATCACCCGCAGCCGCGCCGTGCCGGGCCCGCCGGGCCGCTCCCTGCGCAGCCGTACGACCGCGCCGGTCACCCGGACCGGCAGCGAGGGCTCGTCCCGCACGTAGCGCTGGGCGGCCTGCTGGAGGGCGGGCAGATCGCCGGGCGAGAACTCCACCGGCTCGGGGCGGGCCGCGAAGCCTGCCGGGGTGCCGACGGCGGGCGACCACTCCACCGCGATCCGCACCCCCTCCGCATCCCGCACCAGCGCGATCAGCGCCTGCGCCAGCTCATGGCAGACGCCCAGCTCGACGGCGGCGTCGAAGGCCTCCATCCGGCCGGTCGCACGCTGGTAGTCGGTGGCATCGCGGATCGCGTGCAGCGCCCGCTGGAGTCCGGCGACCGCGCTGCGCCCGCCGTGCACCGGGACGAAGGCGGTCAGCCGGCTCCCCGCCGACACCGGCCCGACCAGCACCTCGCCCAGGAACCCTTCGGCCTGCCGTTTGTGCCGGGCGCCGTAATACCCGGCACGCGCGTACGTGCCCAGGACCCCGGCGATCAGCATCGAACGGGCCGCGCCGCGCAGCTGCTCCTGCGCCACCCAGTGCGCGGCCCCCGAGCCGTCGTCCGGGACCTCCCGCTCCCAGCGCACCTCGTCACTGGGCACCGCGAGCCCCACCAGCACCTCGCGGGCGGACGGTACGGCGCTCTGCGCCAGCGCCGCCAGCGCCTCGGTGAGCAGCTCCGCGCTGTCGGGGAAGCGCCGGTCGTGCGGCACCAGCACGCTGGTGCCGCCCCTCCCGCCGGGCGGCGTCCACCGCGCGTAATGGCCGGCGGCCCCGCCCCGGCGCCGCCACCCGTGCCGGGCCAGCAGCGCGCCGAGCACCCCCGGGTCGAGCTGCGCGGGATCCAGCAGCCGCGCGTCATATTCATCGGTCGGCCGGTACATCAGGGTCTCCCTCCCGCCCCGACCCGCGTCATGATCTCGCAGAGCGCTCGGTCGTCGAAGATCCGCGTGGTCGGGATCCGCACAGTGGTCCTGCGCCGGCCGGTCACCGGGTGGCCGGCCAGATTGATCCAGTAGCAGCAGTGGCGCAGTTCGAGACGGTCGTGGCCCGCCCGCAGCCAGTCGTCCTGGGTCCGCGGCACCAGCATCACGACCAGGATCTTGTGCACCGATACGGGCGTACGGGCCAGCTTCACCAGGTGGTCGTTGTCGAGGGTGAAGGCGAAGGTCGGGCCCGGTGGGCGGGGAGCGGTCTGGTAGGTGCACTTGAGCTGCACCTTGATGGTGACCTCGTCGTCGACGGTGTGGCCTGGCGCGGCGTGGCTGACGTGCCAGTCGATTCCGTTGTCCGGGAAGGGCTGCGCCAGGGAACACCCGGAGGCGGCGGCGATCGCGTGCAGATAGCCCACCTGGAGGGTCTCCATGCAGGCAGTCGTGGCGAGTCCGCCGCGCTGCGGGGTGATCCGCTGAGGCAGCAGCCCGCCCGGTTCGGGCTGCGCGAGCGTCATCGCGGGGTGCCTTCCGGGCTGTGCCGATCGATGCGTCTGGCTGACGGGGCGACCGCGCGGAGAACGGCGCGGCCTGTCCCCTTGGTTGTCTCCGCGTCAAGTGGCCGTCAAACAAAGGACGGTTCAAGAGGCCGACGGCTCGGGTATCACCAGCTCGGATGGCCCGCGTCGTCATCCGCCCCACGAATGCGAGGAGTTGGGATGATGCCGCCCTGGTACGACGGTCCACTGGCTTCCTTCGACACCGAGACGACGGGCATCGACGTCGAGCGGGACCGCGTCGTCTCCGCGGCCCTGGTGGTCCAGGAGACCCCGCGCTCCGCCCCCCGTATCACCCGCTGGCTGATCAACCCGGGCGTCGAGATACCCGAGGCGGCGACCGCGGTGCACGGCCTGACCGCCGACCACCTCGCACTGCACGGCCGCTGGCCGGCGCCGGTGCTGGAGGAGGTCGCGCGCGCCCTGGCCGCCCAGTCGGTGGCCGGCCGCCCGCTGGTCGTGATGAACGCCCCGTTCGATCTGACCCTCCTGGACCGCGAGTTGAAGCGCCATCGCGCCAGCTCCCTCAGCGCCTATCTCGGCGCGCATCCGCTGTGCGTCCTCGACCCCCGGGTGCTGGACAAGCACCTCGACCGCTACCGCAAGGGCCGCCGCACGCTCACCGATCTGTGCGCCCATTACGAGGTCGAGCTGACCGACGCCCACGAGGCGGCGGCCGACGCGCTGGCCGCGCTGCGCGTCGTACGGGCCCTGGGCCATCGCTTCGCCGAACGGCTGGACGGCCTGCATCCGGGCGAGCTGCACACCCGCCAGGCGATCTGGCACGCCGCCCAGGCGCGCGGGCTCCAGGCGTGGTTCGCCCGCAGCGGCACCCCCGAGGCGGTCGATCCGCACTGGCCGCTGCGCCCGGAACTCCCGGCGGTGGCCTGAAAGCGCATCAGCAATTCCCGGCCATTACTGAATGGCCCCCGGAACGCATTCCGGGGAGTTCCGGGCACAGGCCTTCACAACGAAAAGGACCGGGCCGCCAATTGGCGGCCCGGTCCTTGATCCCGGTGGGCGATACTGGGTTCGAACCAGTGACCTCTTCGGTGTGAACGAAGCGCTCTCCCACTGAGCTAATCGCCCGGGTGTCTGCGGGGTTTCCCTCGCGGAACGACCTGAACAATACAGGCCGCCACGGCCATCCATCAAATTCCTGTTCCCGGCCGCCTCACCCCCGGGCCAGCCAGGCGGCCAGCCCGCGCCGCCCGGCCCGCATCATCAGCGCATGATTGAGCCGGAACAGCGGCCGCGCCAGCGGCGTGAGCCGGCGCAGCAGCGGTTTGCAGACCTCGACGTCCTGCTCGAAGACGACCCGCGTCCCGCCGTGGCCCGGCCGGATCGTCCAGCGCGCCCAGCCGCCCATGTCCCCGCGCAGCGCTATCTCCAGCACCCCCGTCCCGGGATCCCGCAGCCGCTCGGTCGCCACGACCGTCAGCTCGTACGGGAGCCAGGACCGGAACCGGGCCAGCCCGCTGTGGTCGTCGATCGGGGTCACCTCGCGCACCTGCGGCCACCATCGGGGGTAGGCCTCGGCGCGTTCGAGGACGGCGTAGACCACGGCGGGCGGGGCGTTGAGCAGCCATACGCTGCGGAAGCGGTAGCGGTGCAGTCGGCCTGACCAGTCGGACATGACCCCAGTGTGCGCCCCGGACCTGCGTACAAGCCCAACAACCACGACGGCCCGGAGACTTGAAGTCTCCGGGCCGTCGTCCGGGGTGGGCGATACTGGGTTCGAACCAGTGACCTCTTAATATCGCGAGAGAACAAGAATGAAAGCAAGACACATCATACCCCGT
>NZ_JBEZJZ010000114.1:0-26758 GCF_040651455.1 Streptomyces sp. NPDC048483 | reverse complement strand
GGACTGCGGACCCACCCGTCTAGGTCCAGGTCGCCACGAAGTAGCCGACCCCGTACGGCGCTTCCTCGCGGAGCAGTTCACCGTGCAGGCGCGCGCCCTGGGCGGCGCCCGCCAGGACCTGCCAGCAGGCGCGGCCGGACGCCATGAGGTCGAAGGCGAGTTCCTCGTCGAGGGCCGTCAGCGCGGCGGTGTCGGCGGCGCCCAGGGCGCGGGCAGCCGCGGCGTCGAACCCCTCGGCCCGCTCATCGAAATAGCCCGGCGCCTTCACGGTGCGGCGGGCGCTGCCGTCGCCCATCACCAGGAGCGCGACGCGGGGCGCGGAGGCGGCGATCTCGCGGCCCACCGGAAGGCAGCGGTCGCGGGCCAGCGGTTCCCCCACGCCCAGGCCCTCCACGGGGGCGTCGTCCCAGTCCGCGCGGGACAGCAGCCAGGCGCCGACGGCCAGGGACAGCGGGAGTTCCCGCTCGGGCGCCTCGTCCGCGGCGCCCAGCGGCACCTCGAGCTCCACCCCGAAGCCGCGGAACGAACCGACGGCGCCCTGCGGGTGCGGGCCGCGCCCCGCCTGTTCGGCCGGGCCGAGCACGACCAGCCGGTCCGGGCGGGCGGCGGCCAGCACCCCGACCGCGTCGACACAGGCGGTCCGCAGCGCGTCCAGCTCGGGCGCGGCACCGGCCGCGACCTCCGGGACGAGGAGCGGCGGACAGGGGCAGATGGCGGCGGCTACGAGCATGGCACGCAGCGTAACGCCCCGGATGTGGGGCGCCGCGCCGTGGCCGCCGTTTCGGCCGGGCGCCCCGGTGGGCGCACGGCCTCGGGCACGCGGCCTCGGCCGGCGTGGCCCGGTGGACGCGGCTCAGTCGCAGCCGCAGCCCGCCGCCGGAGCCGGGGCGGGCGCCGGCGCGCCGATCGTCGGCAGGCCCAGCAGGACGCCCTTGGGCTTCTCGGCCGGGGCGGCGTTGCGCTTCTCCCAGGCGTCGCCGGCCCGGGTGCGCCGTACGGCCTGGACGGGGCCTTCGGCCAAGAGGTGGTGCGGGGCGGCGTAGGTGATGTCGACGGTCACCATGTCGCCGGGGCGGACCGTTTCGTCGGGGCGGGTGAAGTGGACCAGGCGGTTGTCGGGGGCGCGGCCGGACAGCCGCCGCGTCGCATCGTCCTTCCGCCCCTCGCCCTCGGCGACCATGACCTCGAGGGTGCGCCCGACCTGCTTCTTGTTCTCCTCCCAGGAGATCTCCTCCTGGAGGGCGACCAGGCGCTCGTAGCGCTCCTGGACGACCGCCTTGGGGATCTGGTCCGCCATGTCGGCGGCCGGCGTGCCGGGCCGCTTGGAGTACTGGAAGGTGAAGGCCTGCGCGAAGCGGGACTCGCGGACGGTGTGCAGCGTCTGCTCGAAGTCCTCCTCGGTCTCGCCCGGGAAGCCGACGATGATGTCCGTCGAGATGGCGGCGTCCGGCATCGCGGCGCGCACCTTCTCGATGATGCCGAGGAAGCGCTCCTGGCGGTACGAGCGGCGCATGGCCTTCAGGACGCGGTCGGAACCGGACTGCAGCGGCATGTGCAGCTGCGGCATGACGTTCGGCGTCTGGGCCATGGCGGCGATGACGTCGTCGGTGAAGTCACGCGGGTGCGGCGAGGTGAAGCGGACCCGCTCCAGCCCCTCGATCTTCCCGCAGGCCCGCAGCAGCTTGCTGAAGGCCTCGCGGTCACCGATGTCCGAGCCGTACGCATTGACGTTCTGGCCGAGCAGAGTGATCTCGCTGACGCCCTCGGCGACCAGCGCCTCGACCTCGGCGAGGATGTCGCCGGGGCGGCGGTCCTTCTCCTTGCCGCGCAGCGCCGGGACGATACAGAAGGTGCAGGTGTTGTTGCAGCCCACGGAGATCGAGACCCAGGCCGCGTACGCGCTCTCGCGCCGCGTCGGCAGCGTCGAGGGGAACGCCTCCAGCGACTCGGCGATCTCGACCTGTGCCTCCTCCTGGACACGGGCCCGCTCCAGGAGGACCGGCAGCTTGCCGATGTTGTGCGTCCCGAAGACCACATCGACCCAAGGGGCCTTCTTGACGATGGTGTCCCGGTCCTTCTGCGCCAGACACCCGCCGACCGCGATCTGCATGCCGGGCCGGGCCGTCTTCTGGGGCGCGAGCTGCCCGAGGTTCCCGTAGAGCCGGTTGTCGGCGTTCTCCCGCACCGCGCAGGTGTTGAAGACCACCACATCGGCGCCGTCGGCATCCTTGGCCGCCCGGACGTACCCGGCGTCCTCCAGGAGACCCGACAACCGCTCGGAGTCATGGACGTTCATCTGGCACCCGTAGGTGCGGATCGAGTAGGTCTTGGGAGAACGCACGTCATGGCTCCGGTCGCTGCTGCTGGTCATCCTTCAAGGTTAAGGGGACGCCGGGGAAGCACTCGTCCTGGCAGCCGCGATCCGGTCCGGGCGACGCCGGGCGTCAGGCCGAGGCTTCCGCCGCCGTCACCGCGATGCGCAGCCGAGCAGCCGGGTCAGGACGCGTAGCAGGTCCTCGGCCGGGTGGTCGGAGAGGGTGGCGGTCCGCCAGGCGACGAACTGATCGGGACGCACCAGCAGCGCGCCGTCCTCGGCGAGGCCGGCGATCGCCGGCCAGCGTCCTTCCGGATCGCTCACGCCGGCCCCGGGGGCGATCTTGTGCGCGATGAGTTCCACTCCGAGCCGGTCCGCCGCCTCCCGTGACGCCCGGATCCACGGGTCGCCGCCGGAGCCGGTCAGAAGAGCGAATCGGGACCCGACCAGGTCGAGCGTGGAGACCCTCCCCCGGCTGCCGCTGGGTGGGGGTGCCCCCAGCGGTAGCCGGGGGAGTACCCCCAGGCCGTCCTGCTCGACCCAGAGGTGCGGGAGACGGGAGCCGGGGGCGCCGTCCAGGTTGCGTTCGACTCTCTCGCGGGAGGGCATTTCCGGTTGCGGGTCGATCACCGCGTCGGAGTCGTAGCGGTATCCCAGGTGGACCACCGGCGCGTTGACGGCACCGGCCGCGGCGCGCAGAGCCGGTGCCTGGAGGCTGCCGTCCCAGTGCAGCCGGGGATCGGACAGCCGCAACAGGGACTGCTCCAGCGCCAGCGCCCCCACGGGGCGGCGTTCGGCCTGATAGCTGTCGAGCAGCGCCGGACCGGCCTGGCCGCGGAGTACGGCGGCCAGCTTCCAGGCCAGGTTGTGTGCGTCGGCCATGCCGGTGTTCAGGCCGAACCCTCCCACGGGCGGGACCGCGTGCGCCGCGTCGCCGATCAGGAACACCCGCCCGTCGCGGAACCGGTCGGCAAGCAGGCCCCGCGGGCGCCACGGCATGGTGCTGAGCACCTCCACCGCGAGGTCCGGGGCGCCGATCGCCGCGCGGACCAGCGCACGGCAGCGTTCCGGGGTGAAGTCCTCGGCCGACTGGCCCGCGCCCGGGTCGTACGGGGAGTGGAAGATCCAGTCCTTCTCGCCGTCGACGGTCACCAGCATGCCGGGCGCATCGGTGCCGGTGATGTTGCAGACGGCGAACGGCCGCCCCTGCGTGTACGCACCGAGGTCGGCCCGGAACAGGATGTTGACGTGGTGGCCGCCCAGCTCCCCCGGGCCGGACGTACCGATGCCGAGCGCGGTGCGCACCCCGCTGCGCGCGCCGTCGGCGGCCACCAGGTAGTCCGCCCGGACGGCCTGGCGGCGGCTCTCCCCGTCGGGGCCCGTGCGGGCGTCGAGGACCGCGGTGACGCCGTCGTCGTCCTGCTCGAAGGACACCAGGCGGGTCGAGTGGCGGACGGTCGCGCCGCGGTCGCGCGCGGCCGGCAGCAGCACGGAGTCGAGGCGGTTCTGCGGACAGGTGCCGCGCAGTGCGGCCGGGCTGACCGGCGCGGCCGCCCGGGGCCCGCGCTGCGGGGGAACGGGTGTCGTCCCGGCCGCGCCGGACAGGTCGGCCGCGGCGAGCGTCGTGGCGGAGATCTTGCCGAGGCTGCCGGCGGACATGTCGACGGCCACGGCGTCGACCGCCGCCTCGATTCCGACCTCGCGCAGAAATTCCACGGTCCGCGGGCCGAGGCCGGTGGCCCGAGGATGGACGGACGGCCCGGCCTGGCTCTCCGCGACGAAGGACGCGACGCCGTGGTGGGCCAGGAACAGGGCGGCGGACAGGCCGACCGTGCCGCCGCCGGCGATCAGGACGGGAACTCGGGTCTCTTGCACGGCAACTCCCCCGTTGTCTGCCGCGTCCAGCGCGTCATCTCCACGCTGTGGCTACGGCGTTCGCAATGTGGCTACACCGTAGCCATTGCGGTACGCTGTTCGCAAGGGACCGCGACGGCGCGACGGACAGACGCACGGACACAGGACCGGCAGGACCGGCAGGACCGGACGAGGAGACACGTGATGGCCGATACGGAGAAGGGGACGGCCCCGGCGGCCCTGGTGTGGAAGAAGGAGCGGCGCGCCCCGCGGCGCCAGGCTCCGAGCGTGGAGCGGATCGTGCAGGCGGCCATCGTGATCGCCGACTCGGAAGGGCTGTCCGCGCTGTCGATGCGCCGGGTGGCCGCCGACCTCGACTCCGGCACCGCCTCGCTCTACCGCTATGTGGACAGCCGGGACGAGCTGCTGGATCTGATGATCGACGACATCCACGGCGAAGGCGGACCGCCGCCGCTGTCCGGCGACTGGCGGACCGATCTCACGGGCGTCGCCCGGGATGTGCGCGCCACGCTGCTTCGCCACCCATGGCTCGGCTCCGAGCTCACCGGCCGCCCGGCGCTCGGCGCGAACTCCCTGCGCCGGTACGACATCGCGCTCACCGCGGCGGCCGCCCTCACCCCGGACATCACCCTGGCCACCGGCGTCGTCGACACGGTCATGGCGTACGTCTTCGGCGCGGTCACCCAGGAGCTCGCCGAACTCCAGGCACAGCGCCGGTCCGGCCTGACCGAGGACGAGTGGCGGGCCGGCGTCGGCCCCTACCTACGCGAGGTGATCGAGAGCGGCCGGTACCCGCAGTTCGCCCGCCGGGTGGTCGAGGCCGAGGACGCCGCGCCGGAGGAACAATTCGAGTTCGGCCTGGCATGTGTGCTCGACGGGGTCGCCGCCAGAGTGCGCGGCACCTCCGTCACGTAACGAGGGCAGTGACGGCACCCACGCTCCGGGTACGTACGCACCGGGCCGGACGGCCGATCACCGCACCGACGCGGCCGGCGGGCGTTCGCGTACGGCGCCGTAGGCGAGGAAATACGCCGGCAGCCGGTTGAGCCACCGCGAAGTGGTGAGCAGTTCGGCCATCCGCTTGGCCCGCCGGGGATTGCCGAAGGGCGCCTCCCCCGCCAGTACGGGTGCAATGACCCTCTGGTGGGCGAACCGCTGCAGTGCCTGGGTCAGTGCCGCCGTCGGCCACCGGCGACGCTGGACGGCGCGTACGTCCCGCAGACCGACCGCGCCCGCGCGCAGGGGCCCGACCAGATGCCGGGCGGCGGCCACCGCGTCCTCGACGGCGAGGTTGATGCCGATGCCGAAGACCGGTGACATCGCATGCGCCGCATCGCCGATGCACAGCAGCCCCGGGCAGTGCCAGCGCCGCAGGCGGTCGAGCCGTACGTCGAGCAGCTTGACCTCGTCCCAGGAGCTCAGCGCGTGCACCCGGTCCGCGAGCCAGGGGGCGGCGGCCGCATAGTTGACCATGAACGGCCCGAGGCCGGCGGCGCGGCGCTGCGGGTCGGTTCCCTTGGGGATCAGCGCGGCGCACTGCCAGTAGTCCCCCCGGTCGATCATGGCGGCGAGGAGCCGGTCGCCGACGCCGCCCACCAGCCCGCGCGGGTCGCCGTCGCGCCGCGGCAGCCGGAACCACCAGGCGTCCATAGGGCAGGCGAAGGTGCGCAGTCCGAGTCCGGGCAGCGACCGGGCCAGCGAGCCCCGGCCGTCGCAGGCCACCGTGAGAGTGGCCCGCAGTGCGCCGGTACGGCCGTCGGCGGTGCGGTAGCTCACCCCGGTGACGCGGCCGTGCGTGATCAGGAAGGAGGTCGCCTCGGTGTTCATCCGCACGGAGAAGGACGGCTCCCGCCGGGCTTCGTCCACCAGGAGGTCCAGGAGGTCCCACTGCGGCACCATCGCGATGTAGTTGTACGTACCCCGCAACGCGGCGATGTCCCCGACGGTGACCAGCGAGCCGTCCGGGCCGAGCGGCAGCTGAACCGACGTCACCCGCCGCTGCGGCAGCCGGGCGAACCGCTCGCTCAGCCCCAGCTCGTCCAGCAGCGCCAGCGTGGAAGGGTGCACGGTGTCGCCACGGAAGTCGCGCAGGAAGTCCCCGTGTTTCTCCAGGACCGTGACCGCCACGCCCGCCCGCGCCAGCAACAGGCCGAGCACCATTCCGGCAGGGCCGCCGCCCACCACGCAGCATGTGGTGCGCTCCATCGCCACCGCTCCCTTCGACGACATCCCGGGCTCCCGGCCGCTGCACCAGGAACGCGACGCGGCGGACCGGGAGCGGGGTGAGGTGAGGTGAGAGATGTGAGAGGTGTTCCGCCGGGCGCGGGAGACGAAACGAGGGGGACGTGGCGGCGGCCGGTAAGGCACCCGGATGCCGCGACGGCCCGACCGGGCGCTCAGGCGGCGGTGAACCGCCCGCTCCCCTCCCCCCACAGGCGTCCCGGCGGCAGTGTGCGGCCGAAGGGGACCAGGACCAGGTCCTGGGCGGCGCCGTACACGGGGGTGCCGGTGCCGAAGGACCAGTCGAGGTCGTCGGCGTGCAGGGCGATACCGGTGAGGTCGGCGCCGAAGAACTTGGCGGAGCGTGGGGCGACCGTGGCCAGGACGGCGCGCAGGCGGTCTTCGGGAACGCGGCGGTCGAGGCCGAGGGCGGTGGCGATGTCCAGGCCGTGGATCACGTCGTGGCCCAGCGCCAGCGCGAGTCCGCCGACCGGCGGCTTCCAGGGGTGGTCGGCGTTGTCCCGGAGGAAGGCGGCGAGTTCGCGCGTCGAGGAAGCGGCGGCGTCCTTGCGGGCGAGACGGTCGGTCATCCGGTGGAGGTTGCCGCGCGCCTTGAGGAGTTCGCGCGCCTGCTGGGGGAACGCGTAGCGGAAGCCCATCGACATATGGGCCGCGACCTCGCGTACCCGCCATCCCGCGCACAGGGAGGATGCGTCCCAGGCGTCGGGCGGCAGGGCGTCGAGCAAGTCTGCCACCTCACGGCGTTCGGCCGCGATGGCGGCTTTGAGGTCGATGGCGGTGTGCATGGGCGGTCCCCTTCCGGCCGTTGATCAAGGCCCTTCGTCAAGGCTGTCGGGAGGGCCGCCATAAGTCCAAGAGATGGATCTTCTAGTCCCCATAACCAGAAGTTCTGGGGGACCTAGACTTCCCGGTCATGGAACTTCGGCAGCTGCTGTACTTCGTCACCGTGGTGGAGGAGGCCCATTTCACCCGCGCCGCGGCCCGTCTGCATCTGGCGCAGCCCGGGGTGAGCGCCCAGATCCGGCAGCTGGAGCGGGAGCTGGGGCAGCCGCTGCTGGACCGGTCCGGTGGGTCGGTGACGCCGACGGAGGTGGGCGAGGCCGTGCTGCCGTATGCGCGGGCGGCGCTGGCCGCGGTCGAGGGGGTGCGGCAGACGGTGGACGAGTTCAGCGGGCTGCTGCGGGGGCGGGTCGCGCTCGGGGTGGTCTCCGGGGGCGCCGCCGACGCGTTCGACGTGGCGTCCTTGCTGGCCGATTTCCATGACGCCCATCCCGAAGTCGAGATGGCCCTCACCGAGGACAACTCCGAGCGGATGCTGGCGGCGCTGCGCGGCGGGGAGCTCGACATCGCGCTGATCGGGCTGGCGGACGAGCCGCCGCCGGGTATCTCGGCCCAGATCGTGCTGGACGTGCCGCTGGTCGCCGCCGTCGCGCCGGGCGATGTGCTCCTTGCGCAGCCGGGCCGCAGGGGCGTCGCGCCGGCCGCGCTCCGCGACCGTCCGCTGATCAGCCTGCCGCGCGGCACCGGTCTGCGCGCGGTGCTCGAGCGCATCTGCGCGGCGGCGGGATTCCGGCCCCGTATCGCCTTCGAGGCGGCGTCACCGCATCTGCTGGCGCAGCTCGCCGCGCGGGGCCTGGGGGTGGCCGTGGTGCCGGAGCTGCCGGCCGATGATGCGCGGGCGTACGGGCTGCGGACGCTGCCGCTCACCGGGCGGCCCCGGCCACGTGGCCGGATCGCGCTGGTCTGGCGGACCGGCGGGCCCTCGGGTCCCGCGGCCAGGGCCCTTCTGCGCGTGCTGCGCCAGGCCCTCTCCTGAGGGCCCCAAGGGCACGGTTGGGTATCCGCCCCTCCCGCCGGAGCCCCGCGGCTGGCAGGATCCCGCCCATGGGCACAGCACTCCCCCGAATAGGCGGCCGCCGGGCACTCCGGATGGCGGTCGCGGCGCTGGCCGTGCTCGCGCTGGCTGCGTGGTGGCTGTTGTCGATGGGCGGCGAGCGGGCACCGGGCGGCCGGGTGACGCTGGCCACCGGGCTGCCGACGGGGGTGTACGCACGCTACGGCGAGCTGCTGAAGCAGGATCTGGCCCACGACATGCCGGATGTGGATCTGCGGCTGGCGCGCAGCGAGGGGTCGATCGACAATCTGCGCCAACTGGTCAGCGGGCGTGCGGAGTTCACCATTGCGACGGCGGACGCGGTGTCGACGTACCGGACCCGTGGCGAGCCGGGTGCGGACCGGCTGCGGGCCTGCGCGCGGCTGTACGACGACTACATGCAGCTGGTGGTGCCGAAGAAGTCTGCGGTCCGCTCGACCAAGGGGCTGCGGCGGCTGCGGGTGGGGGTCGGGTCGGACGGGTCCGGCGTCCAGCTGATCACCCGGCGGCTGCTGAAGGCGGCGGGGCTGGACTTCAAGAGGGACATCACGCCGGTACGGGTGGGCATCGACCGGATGCCCAAGCTGCTGGAGCGGGGGAAGCTGGACGCGTTCTTCTGGTCGGGCGGGCTGCCGACCACCGCGGTGCAGCACCTGGCGCAGCGGTTCCCCGTCCGGCTGGTGCAGCTCGGCGATCTGAGCGAGGCCCTGCATGCGCAGGGCGAGCCCACCCGCTACTACCGAGCCGCCGTGATGCCCGCCGATGCGTATCCCACGGTGCAGGACGGGCAGGCGGTGAAGACGATCGCGGTGGCGAATCTGCTGGTGACGACGGACCGGGAGGATGCCGCGCTGACGTTCGGCATGACCCGGACCGTCATCAACAGCCGGGACTGGATCGGGCGCCAGGTGCACGCCGCGCAGCGGGTGGATCTGCGGACGGCGGTGTTCACCGATCCGCTGGTGCTGCACCAGGGCGCCCGGCGCTACTACGCGTCGGTCAAGCCCTAGTTGACTTCGGACTCACTCATCTAGGGGCCGCGGACGGGCGCCGGGCGGGCCGGCCACGGCGGGGACGGCGGCGCCGGTTGCCGCCACCGGGGGAAGCGGCCGCCGCTGCCGGGGCGGGTGCGGCGATGACGACCGGGGAGCCGGACGGGGTGCGGGCGCCGGTGACCTTGGCCAGACCGTCGTCGCCGGGGCGGACCGTGGCGGTGGACGGGGTGATCTTCGCCTGGCGCATCAGGCGGGTCATGTCGCGGCGCTGGCCGGGCGTGACAAGGGTGACGACGGTGCCGGACTCGCCGGCGCGGGCGGTGCGGCCGCCACGGTGCAGGTAGTCCTTGGCCTCGGTCGGCGGGTCGACGTTGACGACGAGGTCGAGGCCGTCGATGTGGATGCCGCGGGCGGCGACGTTGGTGGCGATCAGCGCCGAGGCCTGGCCGCTGCGGAACTGCTCCAGGGTGCGGGTGCGCTGCGGCTGGGACTTGCCGCCGTGCAGCGCCGCGGCGCGCACGCCCTGGCCGAGCAGATGCTTGGTGAGCCGATCGGCGCCGCGCTTGGTGTCCACGAACATGATCACCCGGCCGTCGCGGGCGGCGATCTCGGTGGCGGTGGCGCGCTTGTCGTCATCGGCCACGTACAGGACGTGGTGGTCCATGGTGGTGACGGTCGCGGCCGACGGGTCCACGGAGTGGGTGACCGGGTCGGTCAGGAAGCGGCGTACGAGCTTGTCGACGTTGCGGTCGAGGGTGGCGGAGAACAGCATCCGCTGACCGTCCGGATCGACCCTCTCCATCAGCCGGGTGACCTGTGGCAGAAAGCCCATGTCGGTCATCTGGTCGGCCTCGTCGAGGACGGTGATGGCCACGTCACCGAGCGCACAGGCGCCGCGTTCCAGCAGATCGGCCAGCCGGCCGGGGGTGGCGACGAGGACCTCGGCGCCGCGGCGCAGCGTGTCGGCCTGGCGGTTGATGGAGGTGCCGCCGACGACGGTGGCGGTGCGCAGGCCCAGCGCCTTGGCGTACGGGGCGAGCGCGTCGGTGACCTGGCCGGCGAGTTCGCGGGTGGGGACCAGGACCAGGGCGAGGGGGCGCTTGCTCTGTGCGCGCTTGCCCGCCGTGCGGCTGAGCAGCGCGAGCCCGAAGGCGAGCGTCTTGCCGGAGCCGGTGCGGCCGCGGCCGAGCACATCGCGGCCCGCGAGCGTCGCGGGCAGGGTGGCGGCCTGGATGGGGAACGGGGTGGTGACACCTTGCGCGCGCAGCGCGGTGAGGAGGGCCGGTGCCAGCGGCAGCTCGTCGAAGGAGCCGGCGGGCGGGGCGGAAGACATCGCGGTGGACGACTTCGGGGCGGCGCTCGGTCGCGGTGCGGTCGCTCGGGTCACGAAAAGCCCTTCAGGGGAGGGGGTGGGGGTGTCCGCAGGGGCGAGTGGCTCCCGTACGGAAACGGGACGGGGCCCGCACCGGGCTGGCCGGTGCGGGCCCTGTCCGTGCGACGCGGGTGCGTCAGGCGGGGACGATGTTCTCCGCCTGCGGGCCCTTGGGGCCCTGGGTCACGTCGAAGCTGACCTTCTGGCCCTCGAGGAGCTCACGGAAGCCCTGGGACTGGATGTTCGAGTAGTGGGCGAAGACGTCGGGGCCGCCGCCGTCCTGCTCGATGAAGCCGAAGCCCTTTTCCGAGTTGAACCACTTGACGGTGCCGGTAGCCATGTTTTTCTCCTTCATGGGGCAAACCGGAGACCACACTGCGCGGCCTCCCTGTCGCCGAGATGATCGCCCCACTCCGGAACGGATCCGGACACCGGAACAAGTCCGGAAAACAAGGAACGCCCGGGGCTACCAGCCACCGGGCGCGCACAAAGTTCATGGGTACCACAACTGCAACGTCGGAAAGACTAGCACAGGCATCCGGGGCACCGGTCACGGTGCGGTGCGCGGCACGGTGACGGTGACCTTCAGCCCGTGCGGCGGGTGCGGGGCAAAGGCGATGTCGGCGCCGCCCGCGGCGAGCAGCGCGCGGGTGATCGACAGGCCCAGGCCCGAGCCGGAGACGTTCTGGTGGCGGCCGCTGCGCCAGAAGCGGTCGCCGATCCGGGCGAGTTCGTCGTCGGTCAGGCCGGGGCCGCGGTCGGTGACGGTGATCGTGACGCGCTCGCCGTCCGCGGCGACGGCCACCGCGACCGGCTCGTCGGGCGGGGTGAACTTCAGGGCGTTGTCGACGACGGCGTCCAGGGCACTGGAGAGCGCCACGGGGTCGGCCCAGCCGGTGACGGCGTTGTGGCCCTCGTAGGTGAGGCGGACGCCCTTGTCGTCGGCCAGCGGGCGCCAGGAGTCGACACGCTCGGCGGCCAGCGCGGCGATGTCGGTGAGCTGGAGGTCGGCGGCGGTGTGTTCGGCCAGGGCCAGGTCGAGGAGGTCGTCCAGGACGCGGGCCAGCCGTTTGCCCTCGGTGCGGACCGCGGCGATCTCCTCGTTGCCGTCGGGGAGTTCGAGGGCCAGCAGCTCGATGCGCAGCAGCAGGGCGGAGAGCGGGTTGCGCAGCTGGTGGGAGGCATCGGCGACGAAGGCGCGCTGCTGCTCGAGGACGTCCTCGACGTGGTCGGCCATCTCGTTGAACGAGCGGGCCAGCCGCCGCAGTTCGGGTGGTCCGGCGGTGGCGGCGACGCGGGCCTTCATCCGGCCGGTGGCGATGTCGTGGCTGGCGGTGTCCAGGACCCGTACGGGCCGCAGCACCCAGCCGGTGAGCCGGAAGGCCGCGGCGACGGCAACGAGCATCGCCGCACACTCCCCGGCCGCGATCACCAGCCAGCCGCGCAGGATGCGCGAGCGCATCGGCCCGGTGGGCGAGTCGGTGACGACGACGGCGACGACATCGCCGTCGCGGATGACCGGTGAGGCGACCGGGATGCGGCCGTCCTCGTCCCAGGGCCAGATCTGGTGCGGGTCATGGCTGCGGCGGCCGGCCAGCGCCTCGCTGAAGGCCTGGGCGCCCTCGCCCTTCTGCGGCACCGGCAGGCCCGCGGGGGCCGCACACATCGGGGTGCGGTCGCGGTAGTAGACGCCGGCACGGATGCCGTAGAGGTCGTAATAGCGGGCCAGCTCCACGCCGAGGGTGGCGCGGCGCTCGTCCTCCTCGGGGCTCTTGGTGGCGGTTCCGGCGTCGGGGCGGGCGGTGACGAACTGGGCGAGCGCGGCGAACCGCGCGGCGTCGTCGATCCGGTCGACGACCACCTTCTGCTGTTCCACGCCCGCGGTGATCACGGCGAGCGGGAAGCCGAGCGCGAGCAGCATCGCGGCCATGAGGACGATGAGGAGTGGGAGGAGTCGGGTGCGCACGTGCCGGGGCGGCGTTTCAGGACGCCGAGGAGGCGGGCGTGCCGGGGGCCGGGACCACCAGCCGGTAGCCCACCCCCCGTACGGTCTCGATCAGCGCGGGCATCCGCAGCTTGGCGCGCAGCGAGGCGATGTGCACCTCCAGCGTCCGGCCGGTCCCCTCCCAGCTCGTGCGCCACACCTCGCTGATGATCTGCTCCCGGCGGAAGACCACCCCGGGGCGCTGGGCGAGCAGCGCCAGCAGATCGAACTCCTTGCGGGTGAGCGGCACCGCGGCGCCGTCCACCGACACCTGGCGGGTGGGGAGTTCGACGGTGACCGCGCCGAGGTACAGCGCCTCCTCGGCGGCGGACTCCTCGGCCTGCTGCTCGCCGCTCCCGGTGGCGTTGCGCCGGCTCACCGCGTGGATACGGGCGAGCAGTTCGCCGGTGTCGTAGGGCTTGACGACATAGTCGTCGGCGCCGAGGTTGAGGCCGTGGATCCGCGAGCGGACGTCGGAGCGCGCGGTGACCATGATCACCGGGGTGGTGCTGATCTTGCGGATCCGGCCGCACACCTCGAAGCCGTCCTGGTCGGGCAGGCCGAGATCGAGCAGCACCACCGCGAAGGGCTCGGCGTCATCGGGCAGCAGGGCCTGCAGCGCCTCCTCGCCGCTGCGGGCGTGCCTGACCTCGAGGCCGTGCCTGGCCAGCACCGCGGACAGGGCCGCGGCGACATGGTCGTCGTCCTCGACAAGCAGCAGTCTCATCCGGCCTCCTCCTTCGGTGCGTGGGTACGGGCGGGTACGTGCGTACAGGCCACAGGGCATCTACGGCGATAGGAGGCATGCGCGTCAAGAGGGGGCCGCCCGTGCGCCACCATCCGTTACCCAGCCGGTACGACCGGAGGCCTGCCTTCCGTCACGTCCCGTTCACGCGGAGTGTCCCGATGCGGCCGGATCGTTATGCTCAATTCTCCCTCAGATGTAATGACGCTGGTCGCGGGCCGTCATTACTGTCCTCCCAACCGAGGAGGACGGAGCTGTACGCCGATGAGCGAAGTATCGGTGACCAAGAACGCCGAGGGCCCCGCACCGACGGATGACCCGCTGGTCGTGCTGGACAACGTCAACAAGCACTTCGGCGCGCTGCACGTGCTCCAGGACATCGACCTGACGATCCACCGCGGCGAGGTCGTCGTGGTGATCGGGCCCTCCGGGTCCGGCAAGTCGACGCTCTGCCGCACCATCAACCGCCTGGAGACGGTCGACACCGGCGGCATCACCATCGACGGCAAGCCGTTGCCGCAGGAGGGGCGGGAGCTTGCGCGGCTGCGCGCCGACGTGGGCATGGTCTTCCAGTCCTTCAACCTCTTCGCGCACAAGACGGTGCTCGAGAACGTGATGCTGGGCCAGATCAAGGTCCGCCGCAAGGACCGCAAGGCCGCCGCCGACAAGGCCCGCGAACTGCTCGACCGGGTCGGCGTCGGCACCCAGGCCGACAAGTACCCCGCGCAGCTGTCCGGCGGTCAGCAACAGCGAGTGGCGATCGCCCGTGCGCTGGCCATGGACCCGAAGGTGATGCTGTTCGACGAGCCCACCTCCGCGCTGGACCCGGAGATGATCAACGAGGTGCTGGAGGTCATGCAGCAGCTCGCCCGGGACGGCATGACGATGGTCGTGGTCACGCATGAGATGGGCTTCGCGCGCTCCGCGGCGAACCGCGTGGTCTTCATGGCGGACGGCAAGATCATCGAAGAGGCCGAGCCGAACCAGTTCTTCAACAACCCGCGCAGCGACCGGGCGAAGGACTTCCTGTCGAAGATCCTTCATCACTGAGGCCTCAGTTGGGCCACCATGTTTGCCAACATTTGCTGAACCAAAGGATGTTCACCATGAGGATGCGTAAGACGGCTGCGGCAGGTGCGGTGGTGCTCGCGCTGGCGGCGACGGCTACGGCGTGTGGCGGCAAGTCGGGCTCGGCGGGGGACAAGTCGGCCGGCACCGATGTCTACAGCCACGACTACACGCCCGCCAAGAGCGTCAAGGTCGACTCCCCGGTGCTGAAGGCGGCGCAGAAGAAGGGGACGATCACCATCGGCGTCAAGGCCGACCAGCCGTTCCTTGGCTTCCAGGACCCCTCGACGAAGAAGTACTCCGGCTTCGACATCGAGATCGCCAAGATGGTCGCGGCCGACCTGGGCTTCTCCACGAAGCAGATCAAGTTCGCCACGGTCGACTCCAACGCCCGTGAGAACAAGATCAGCGGTCACGACGTCGACTTCTTCGTCGGTACGTACACGATCAACAACGAGCGCAAGAGGCTGGTCGGTTTCGCAGGTCCGTACTACACGGCCGGCGCGGACCTCCTCGTCCGCAAGGACGAAAAGTCCATCACCGGCCCGGACAGCCTCAAGGGCAAGAAGGTCTGCTCCATCAAGGGCTCGACCCCGCTCCAGGAAATCAAGAAGGCCAAGTACGGCGCCAAGGAGACCATGGAGCTGAACAGGTACTCCCTGTGTGTGACCCAGCTCCTCAACGGCGGGGTCGACGCGGTCACCACCGACGACGCGATCCTCAAGGGTTTCGCCGCCCAGCGTCCCACGAAGCTCCGGGTGGTCGACAACCCGTTCACCAAGGAGCCCTACGGCGTCGGCCTGGACAAGAACGACAAGGCCCTGCGTGAGGCGATCACCAAGGCGCTGGAGCACCACATCCAGAACAAGGACTACGAGAAGGCCTACCGAGGCACGCTCGGCAAGTCCGGCTCCAAGTTCGTCGCGCCGCAGACGCCCCTGCCGCGCGACTGACGCCCACCGGGTGACCGCGCCGCCCCGTACGCCCGCCGCGGCGGGCGTACGGGGCGCGCCGTCATCCGGCCGCCTCGCCGCCGACCCGTCCCTGACCGCCGTCGACCCGACCGCTACCGCGGAGACCCCATGAACGTACTCCTCGATTATCTGCCCGAGTTCCGGGACGCGTTCCTCGGAACGCTGGCGATCACCGCCGTCAGCGCGGTCATCGCGCTGGTGCTCGGCGTGCTCATAGCCGGCTTCCGGGTCTCTCCGATTCCGCCGCTGCGCGCTTTCGGTACGGCCTGGGTCACGCTGCTGCGCAACACCCCGCTGACGCTGCTCTTCCTGATCGCGTTCTTCGTCGTACCGGAGATCCTCTTCAAGGGCGCCAGCCCGTTCGTGCTGGGCATGCTGTCGCTCGGCTTCTACACCTCGTCGTTCGTGTGCGAGGCCGTACGGTCCGGTATCAGCACCGTGCCGGTCGGCCAGGCGGAGGCCGCGCGCAGCATCGGCCTGACCTTCATCCAGACGCTGCGTCTGATCGTGCTGCCGCAGGCCACCCGCACCGTGCTGCCACCGCTCAGCAGCATTTTCATCGCGCTGACGAAGAACTCCGCCGTCGCGGGCGCCTTCAGCGTCAACGAGCTGTTCGGCGGCTACGCCAAGTTCCTCGGCGAAAAGGGATACGCGATCGCCGCGATCTTCCTGTGGGTGGCCCTCGCCTATCTGGTCATCACCTTCGCCATCAGCGGCTTCTTCCGGCTGCTGGAGCGCCGGATGGGGGTCGCGCGATGAACGGACACGGCAGCGGGAACCGCATGACGGAGGTGCCGCGCGTGGGCGGGGCGGAACGAAGCGAGGTCGTGGCATGAGTGGCGCCGGCGTTCTTTACGACGTACCAGGGCCGAAGGCGAAGGTGCGCAACCGCATCTACAGCGTCATCGGCACACTCGCGGTGGTCGCGCTGGTCGGGTTCATCGTGCTGCGGCTGAACAGCAACAGCGATTTCGACCCGGCGCGCTGGGACATCTTCAACTACGCGGGGGTGCGCAACAGCATCGTCGACGGTGTGCTGGCCACCCTCGAGGTCTTCGCGATCGCCGCGGTGCTCTCGCTGATCCTGGGCGTGCTCCTCGCCGTGGCACGGCTGTCGGACCACCGGCCCGTCCGCTGGGTGGCGACCGGGTTCATCGAGCTCTTCCGCTCCATCCCCCTGCTGATCACCATTTTTGCGATCTGGGTGGCCCTTCTCAACAACCGGGCGGCACTTGGTCTGGGGGACGGCGAGCCGCAGTTCTGGGCGCTGGTCGTCGGTCTGACGATCTACAACGGTTCGGTGCAGGCCGAGGTGCTGCGAGCAGGCATCCTCTCCGTCCCGAAGGGGCAGCGCGAGGCCGCTTATGCGCTGGGGATGAGCAAGACACAGGTCATGACGACGGTGCTGATCCCGCAGGCGGTCCGGGCCATGCTGCCGACGATCATCAGCCAGCTGGTGGTGACCCTCAAGGACACCTCCCTGGGCTATGTCATCACCTTCGAGGAACTGCTCTACAAGGCACAGCTGCTGGCCGGCAACGTCACGGTCGACGGCGAAAACCCCTACGTCCAGGTCATCATCGTCATCGGTGCGATCTACATCGCCATGTGCCTGGCCCTCTCGTCCCTCGCCAACTGGATCGAGCGCCGTGGCCGCCGGGCCAAGACCGGCATCCCGGTGACCGAGGCCGGCGACGCGGGCACGGCCGGTGCGGTGGCGGCGGTGGACGTCGACGCGGTGGCCACCGAAGGGGCGGCCGGCACGACGAACTGACGGCACGACACCACCGGGCCCCGGCAGCGGGTGCGCGGACGGTACGGAGGCGGCGACCGCGGAAGCGGGTCGCCGCCTCCGTCACTTGACGCGGGCCGTCGCAGTGGGTTGCATACTCTGTGTGATCACGCACCCGGCTCCCACCGCCAGTTCTCCCACGTTCCGTCAGCACCACGAGGGCCAGGGAGCCACGCCGTGGACCCGGTGATCGTCGTCGGGGCCGGCCCGGTCGGCCTCTGCCTCGCCCTCTCGCTCGCCCGCCGCGGCGTTCCCGTCATCGTCCTGGACGAGAGCGCGGGCCAGGACGACACCCGCCCCGCCCGCACCGCCGTACTCCGTCAGGACACCGCGGCCTTTGTGGGCCGGCTCGGCTGCGCCGAAACCCTCGAGAGCGCGGGCACCCGGTGGACGGCCTGGCGCACGGTACGCCGGCGCCGGCTGCTGGAGCGGGTCACCTTCGCCCCGCGGATCCCGGACGACGCGTCGCCCGCCGCCCTCGCCTCCCCGGTGCACCTCCCCCAGCACTCCCTCACCAGCGCGCTGCGCACCGTGCTCGCCGGGGAGGAGCTCGCCCGGATCGTCACCGGCAGCCGGCTGGCCGAACTGGAGCAGGACGAACACGGCATCGGCGCGCACACCCGCGGCTCCAACGGGACGTGGTGGCGCGGGAGTTACCTGGTCGGCTGCGACGGGCCGCGCTCGACCGTCCGCAAGCTGCTGGGGATCCGCTTCCCGGGCCGCACCGCCGTGGAGCGGCATGCCGTCGCCGCGCTGCGCGCCGAGTTGCCCTGGCCCGGCGAGGCGCTGCTGCACCGCTCGCCGGCCCGGCCCGGCGGCGGCCCCGGCGGCCCCGCCCTCGAAGTATCGGCCCGTCCGCTGCCCGACGGTGTCTGGCGGCTGGACTGGCTGCTGCCGCCCGGCCGCGATCTGGTCACCCCCGACGCCCTGGTGACCCGGATCCGCGACTCCCTGGCGGGCTGGGCGGCGGAGGCGGGGGGCGAGGGCGGGCGCGGCGCCGACCGGCCGGTCCCCCCGTACGAACTCCTCGACACCGGTGTGCACACCGTCCATCACCGGCTGGCCCGGGACTGGCGGCAGGGCCGGGCGTTCCTCGCCGGGGACGCCGCGCATCTGCTGGGCGCGCTCGGCACCCAGGGGCTGGACGAGGGGCTGCGGGACGCCGAGAACCTCGCCTGGAAGCTGGCCCTGGCCTGGCACCAGGGGGCCTCCGAGACGCTGCTGGACAGCTATCAGGCCGAGCGCCGGGGTGCCGTCGCGGCCCGGCTGCGCGCCGCGGACCAGGCGCTGCCGCTGCTGCGGGACGGCGGTGCGGTGCGCTGGCGGACCGTACTGCCGGGGGCGGCGCGCGGACAGAGCGCGCTGCTGACGGACGGCCATCTGGGCCGCGGCCCGCTGGGGGCACCGCCCGCCCATCCCCGTTCCCCGCTCGCACCGGCCGCCGGGCAGGCGGGCACGGTGGCGGTCGGCACCCGCCCCGGTTCGCCGGTCTGCGATGTTCCGGTGACCGCCGGCGACGGTTCGCCGGTGCGGCTGCGGGACCGCCTGGGGCACGGCCTCCTGGTGGTCCTGGTGGCGCCGGGCACCGGCGTCTGGGACCGGCGGCACTGGCGGTCGGCGGGCCTGATGCCGCAGCTCGCCGGCGCGGTCGAGGCGCTGCCGATGAGCGCCGAGATCCTGGTGACCGAGGCCTATCCGGGCGCCGCCGCGCACACCGTCCTGGTCGTACGGCCCGATGGCCACCTGGTCACGGCGCTGGCCGGCGTCCGCCCGGCCGAGCTGTCCGCCTGCGCGGATGCGGTACGCGGCGGCGGGGCGTACGGGCGAGAGCGCGCGGCCGGGGAGGCGGGGGCCGGGGCGGGCGAGGCCGTGGACACCGGTCCGGCGGTTGACCCTGTGGGAGCGCCCGTGCTTCACTCCGAAGGTGACTGATCACGGCTCGCGATTCTGGCGGAGGGTCCATCTGGACCTGGTCCGCTATGCGGGCTGCATGTGTCGTCCGTCCGTTTGATCCGCAGCTCCTCTCCCGCGCGGCCCCGCGCTCCGTACCGGTGGCCGCGCCTCTTCGCGATCACTCAGGACGGTTCCCGTGCCCGACGTACACGCCCCTGCGCGCCCGGATACCAGCGGCGACGGCGCAGACCATGACCGCGGCCCCAGCGCCGCGCAGCTCCTCGACTTCGCCCGCCGCACCGCCGCAGACGCCGCACTCATCGCCGCCCTCCCCCTCGACCCCGAAGGCCGTACCTGGATCCGGCTGGACGGGCCGGGCGGCAGCGAGGCCTGGCTGATCGGCTGGCCGCCCGGCACCGGCACCGGCTGGCACGACCACGGCGGCTCGCGGGGCGCCTTCGCGGCGGCCGCGGGTGAGCTGACGGAACAGTCGCTCGCCGCCCAACTGCCCACCGAGGGCTGGAAAACCCTGGAACTCGCCGACGGCGTGGACCGCGAGCGCAGGCTCAGCGACGGCCGCGGCCGGTCCTTCGGCCCGCACCATGTCCATCAGGTGCTCAATCTGTCCGCGGACACCCATGCGGTCTCGGTGCACGCCTACTACCCGCCGCTCCCCCTGATGCGGCGTTACAGCCGCACCGGGCCGGTGCTGCGGCTCGAAGAGGTCGAGCGTCCGGAGGAGTGGCAGTGAGCGCCGTCGACGAGCTGCTTGCGCGGGCCCGCGGCGAGCTGCGGCGGGTGGGACCCCGGGAGGCCGCCGCGGTCCAGGAGGCGGGCGGGCTGCTGGTGGACATCCGGTACGCGGCCCTGCGGGAGCGCGACGGCACCGTCCCCGGCGCGCTGATCGTGGAACGCAACGAGCTCGAATGGCGCCTCGATCCGACCGGCGACCACCGGGCCCCCGAGGCGGCACTTCACGATCTCCGTGCTCTTCCGGTCGTGGTGATCTGCAACGAGGGCTATGCGTCCAGCCTCGCGGCGGTCTCCCTGCGGCAGTTGGGACTGCGCCGTGCGACCGATCTGACCGGCGGCTTCCAGGCGTGGCGGGCGGCGGGGCTGCCGGTCGCCCGCGGGGCCTGACGTCGCGGCCGCGGCTCCGCCGTATCCCTCTTCGGTCACACCTCCGGCAGATGCTGGTCCAGCAGCCCCGGGTCCTCCCCCTCCTCTTCCAGGGCCCGGCGGACCACCCGGAGGGCGAGGCCTTCCGGGTAGCCCTTACGGGCCAGCATCCCGGCCAGGCGGCGCAGCCGTTTGTCGCGGTCCAGGCCTCTGGTCGCCCGGAGTTTGCGGTCGACCAGCTCGCGGGCGGTGGACTCCTCCTGCGCGGAGTCGAGTCGGCCGACGGCCTCATCGATCAGGGCGGAGTCCACCCCCTTGGTGCGCAGCTCGCGGGCGAGGGCGCGGCGCGCCAGGCCGCGGCCGTGGTGGCGGGACTCCACCCAGGCACCGGCGAAGGCCGCGTCGTCGATCAGACCGACGTCCTCGAAGCGGGACAGCACCTCCTCCGCGACCTCGTCCGGGATGCCCCGCTGGTGCAGGGCATCCCCGAGCTGCTTGCGGGTACGCGGGCTCCCGGTGAGCAGGCGCAGGCATATCGCCCGTGCCTGCTCCTCGGGCGTACGCGGTGATTCCGTCCCGGCCCTCGACGAGGCGGAACCACCGCTGTCCTTGCGGCCCTTACGGCCCCTGCGGCCCAGGCCGTCGTGACGGGTCTCGGCGTCGCCCGCAGCGGCGGTGTCGTCCTCGCTGCCCGGCCATTCCGTTCGCCGCGTCATGACGGATCAGCTCTTGGCCGCGGCGGCCTTGGAGCCCTTGGCGCCCTTGGCGGCGGGTGCCGCAGCCGGGGCCGGGGCATCGGCCGCCGCGCCCGCGGCGTCCGCACCGGGCTCCGCCACCGGGTCCTGCGGCTTCACGCCGATGCCGAGCTTCTCCTTGATCTTCTTCTCAATCTCATTGGCGAGATCCGGGTTGTCCTTGAGGAAGTTACGGGCGTTCTCCTTGCCCTGGCCGAGCTGGTCGCCCTCGTAGGTGTACCAAGCGCCGGACTTGCGGATGAAGCCGTGCTCCACACCCATGTCGATCAGGCCGCCCTCGCGGCTGATGCCCTGGCCGTAGAGGATGTCGAACTCCGCCTGCTTGAAGGGCGGGGAGACCTTGTTCTTGACGACCTTGACGCGGGTGCGGTTGCCGACCGCGTCGGTGCCGTCCTTGAGGGTCTCGATACGGCGGATGTCCAGACGCACCGAGGCGTAGAACTTCAGCGCGCGGCCACCGGTCGTGGTCTCCGGCGAGCCGAACATCACGCCGATCTTCTCGCGGAGCTGGTTGATGAAGATCGCGGTGGTCTTGGACTGGTTCAGCGCGCTGGTGATCTTGCGCAGGGCCTGGCTCATCAGCCGGGCCTGGAGGCCGACGTGGGAGTCGCCCATCTCGCCCTCGATCTCGGCCCGCGGCACCAGGGCGGCGACGGAGTCGATCACGATGAGGTCGAGCGCGCCGGAGCGCACCAGCATGTCCACGATTTCCAGCGCCTGCTCGCCGTTGTCCGGCTGGGACAGGATCAGGGCGTCCGTGTCCACGCCGAGCTTCTTGGCGTACTCGGGGTCGAGCGCGTGCTCGGCGTCGATGAACGCGACGGAGCCGCCGGCCTTCTGGGCGTTCGCGACGGCGTGCAGGGTCAGGGTCGTCTTACCGGAGGACTCCGGGCCGTAGACCTCGACGACGCGGCCGCGGGGGATGCCGCCGACACCGAGCGCTACGTCGAGCGCGGTCGACCCGGTGGGGATGACCTCGATGGGTTCGTTCGGCCGCTCCCCCATGCGCATCACGGCGCCCTTGCCGAATTGCCGTTCAATCTGTGCGAGCGCGGCGTCCAGCGCCTTCTCGCGGTCAGTGCCTGCCATGGGTTCCACCCGATTTGCTTGAGTCGATCGCTTCACGTCCATGACGCTAACGCCTGCCACTGACAATGCGCCCGGACCCGGCTCCAGCCTGTGGATAACTCCGCGGAAAGCTGCCGGAACACTGGGCTGGAGCCCCTATATGAATGGATGTTCGAATTTTGTGTCAAGCGCGCCGCCCCGCGCCGGGGAGCCGTTCCTGCGACCGAGCGCTTCAGCCGGCCAGGCCGAGCGGCCCAGGCGCGAACACCCAGGTGCCCCTGGGGTTCTCCTGGGACGGGCGAGCGGTGTGGATGTGCACCGGCACCACTGTGGCCAACCGGAGCGCTCGGTCACAGTTCTGGGCGTATCCCCTGGACGGACGCCCTCTGCCCGGTCAGGGCACCAGCTCCGACATCACGGCACGCGGCAGTGACGGGTTGGCGGCCGCCGCTTCCACCACCTCACAGTCGTCGTCGGCGAGCAGGTCGACCACGACCTGCGGCGGCAGGGCCGGGTGTCCGGCGGCCGTGCGCCTCGCCTTCTTGTCCGCCAAGCAGGCGAGCAGCGACAGGGGCGTCGCCCTGGGGTGCCGGGCCACCTCGCGGAATGCCCGTTGCACCGGTGGTTCGTGCCGCGCCAGGTGCTCCAGCAGTGCCGGCGACGCGTCCGGGTTGGCCGCCACCTTGGCGACGACCCGGGCTCCGTGCCGGTCGGCCATGGCGCGCAGCTGGGCTTCGGACAGGCCCGGGTGCCGCGCGATGGACTTGACCACCTTCGCGTCGGGGTCGGCGGCCAGCGCGTCGCGGATCCCGGCCGGCAGATCGCGCCGTTCGGCCAGGAGCATCCGCACAGCCGGATGCGGCGACCCGGCCAGCTCCCTGACCTCGGCAGGAGAGGCCGCGGCGATCCGGGGCAGAAGGGTCGCGCCGATCTTGGCGACACCGGCCAGGCAGGCGAGTACGTCGAGCGGCACAAGGGGATTGAGCGCGAGGCTGCGTTGCACCTCAGGGCCGCGATCCGTGGCCAGCACGCGCATCAGCGCCTCGTCGATCACGGGATTCCCGGCGAGATCGGCCCGGACACCGGGGGAAGGATCACCGGCGAGCCGTTCACAGATCTGCGGCGGCAGGTCGGGGCGGACGGCGAGCTGCCGGCGCAGCAGCATCGAGGGGTGGTTGGCAAAGCCGACGACAGCCTCGGTGGGCGTGGCCGGGTTGCGCAGCGCCCGCAGGTGCAGCTCGTGAACGGTGGACTGGTGGGTGCCGTCGCACGCGGCACCCGGCGGCAGATCACAGTCGAGCCGCGGGCAGTGCGGATCATGCACGAAGGGCGTCGCCTCGCGGTCGCAGACCAGGCACCGCTGTACCGGCGGCAGCCCGTCACCGGTGATCAGCATCGCCAGTACGTCCGGTGGCGTCGTCCCATTTGCCGCCACCGCGCTACGGACTTCCGCATGCGGGTGCCGCGCGAGCCGGGCCGCCGTCTCCGGCGTCGTCCACAGCGCGAGCTCGGCGACGACCCGTACCTCCGGGTCGGCGGCGAGCGTCTCCACGACATCAGGCGGAAGGGCGGGGCAGGCGGCCAGTTTCTCCCGGTGCCCGACGACCGGATCCGCGGCGAGGAGGCGTGCCCACTCCGGGCTGCCGGCGCGCTCCTCGAGCAGGGCGAGCGCGGCGCGCGGCTGTACCACCGGATCGATGTCGGCGACGGTCAGCTTGCCCTCATGGGCAAGCTGCACCGCTGTCTCCGCACCGCGCGCAGCCAGCGCAACCGCCTGCGTATGACCGAGGTCCGCACGACCGGCGAGTATCTCGGCGAGGTCGGCGTCCGCGATCTTGATCAGCCGGTCGACCAGCTCGGACGGCAGGGCCGGATTGGCGGCGAGCCCGCACAGGACATGGTGCATCGGAGCATCCTGCCCGATGAGGTGGCCGAACGGCTCGTGGATTGCGACGCCGAGGGTCAGCCGGCGGGGCGGCGCTGCGGGCCCGGCGGCCGGCCGCGGCCGCCCCGCCCGCCGCCGCTCAGCCCTCGGCCGGCCCGCCCCGCTCGTCGGCCGTGCGCCGCTCATCGGCCGTGCCCCGCTCGCCCGGATCGTCCCCGCCGTCCGTGCCCGCCCCGCGGTCCCTGAGCGGGGCCGGCGGCCGTGGCTCGTGGAGCGTGCGGCGGACGCGGGCAAGGACCCTGGCGCCGCGTATCCGGCGGGTCCTGCCGTGGACGCGGGGGTCGTCGGTGACCTCGTAGCGCTTGACGTAGGCGCCCAGGAACGCCTGCAGTGTCGCGGTTGCCGGAATGGCGATCAGGGCGCCGACCGCGCCCAGCAGGGCCGTGCCCGCGACGACCGAGCCGAAGGCGACGGCCGGGTGGATGTCCACGGTCCTGGCGGTGATCCGCGGCTGGAGGAGGTAGTTCTCGAACTGCTGGTAGATCACGACGAAGCCGAACACCCACACCGCGTACCAGGGGTCGACCGTGAACGCGATCAGGATGGGCAGCGCGCCCGCCATATAGGTGCCGATGGTCGGTATGAACTGCGAGACCAGGCCGACCCACACGCCCAGGGCCGGGGCGTACGGCACGCCCAGGATCTCCAGCAGGACGTAGTGGGCGACACCGGAGATCAGCGCCATCAGCCCGCGCGAGTAGAGATAGCCGCCGGTCTTGGCGACCGCGATCTCCCAGGCACGCAGCACCTCCGTCTGGCGCCGCGGCGGCAGGACGGAGCACAGCGCGCGGCGCAGCCGGGGGCCGTCGGCGGCGAAGTAGAACGAGAACAGCGCCACCGACAGGAGGTTGAACAGGCTTCCCAGCACCTGAGCGGAGACCGCGAGGACGTTGTTCGCGCTGTCCTGGACGTACTTCTGCAGCCAGTCGGACCTGAGGAGGTTGTTCTGCACCTCGACGCGCGAGAGGTGGGAGTGGAACGTGGTGTTCAGCCAGCTGATGACGGAGTCCAGATACTGCGGGAACTCCTCCACCATCTTGGCGATCTGGCCGGCGAGCATGGAGCCGAGGAGCGCGAAGAACCCGGCGGCGACGACAAGGATGCCGAGGAAGACCGCGCCGGTGGCCACCCCGCGCCGCACACCGCGGGCCGCCATCCAGTCGACGGCCGGCTCGACGGCCAGCGCCAGGAAGAACGCGATCAGGATGTTCAGCAGCAGCGTGATCAGCTGATGGAAGCCCCAGGTCGCGAGCTGGAAGCAGGCCACCAGGGCGAGCGCGAGCACCATGGCGCGCGGCAGCCAGCGCGGCATCCTCGCACCGGGCCGGTCGTCGGGACGTGGGTCGTCGTTGCTGGTGATCTCATCTGTCGCGGGCACCCCGCCAGTGTCGCGTACGCCGCTGACAGCCCCGGCCCTGCCCCGGAAATCCACCGGTTCCGCCCAGAAACGCGGGCTCACCGCTTGTCGTGGGGGACATCCATCGTCGCGCAGACCACCCGCCATACCTCCTTGGCGCTCCATCCCGCGTCCAGCGCCTGATGGACGGTCCGGCCGCCGAGGCCGGACATCACATGATCGCGCGCGAAGGAGTCGGCGTACGCCACACCGAAGTGATCCGCCATCCGCTGCCAGAAGACCGTCAACCGCATGCCTTCAGTATCCCGCCCTGGGAGGGCAGCCGGTCCCGGGCCGGTGCCACCGGGGGGTTTCGGCCCTACGGTCGTGCCATGGCCGAAAACGTGAGCCCGCCCCCGACCCCTCTGGCGCGCGCCGAGCGCTTCATCTGGCTGACCGCCAGGGTGCTGGAGCAGCGGCTCTTCGAGTACCACTTCCTCGGCGGCGGCGCGGACGCGGTGCAGACCGCGCTCGCCGCGTACCGCAATGACGACGACGGCTACGGGCACGCGCTGGAGCCCGATCTGCGCGGCCCGGTCAGCCAGCCGCTGCACACCGCGCACGCCCTGAAGGTGCTGCACCGCATCGGGCGCTGCGACGGCCGCCAGGTGGAGCGGATCTGCCGCTATCTGACACGGATCTCGACCCCGGAGGGCGCGCTGCCCGCGCTGCACCCGTCGCTGCGCGGGTATCCGGCGGCGCCCTGGATCCCGGTGGTCGACGATCCGCCGAGCGCCGTGCTCTCCACCGGTCCGGTGGTGGGCCTGCTGCACCGCAACGAGGTCTGGCACGCCTGGCTGTTCCGGGCCACGGACTACTGCTGGGCGGCGGTGGAGTCCCTGGAGGAGACCCATCCGTACGAGGTCGAGGCGGCGCTGGCCTTCCTGGACGGTGCCCCGGACCGCCCCCGGGCGGCCGCGGCGGCCCGGCGGCTGGGCAAGCTCGTACGGGACCGGGATCTGGTGCTGCTGGATCCGGAGCGGGCGGCGGAGGTCCCGGTGGCGCCGGGGTACGCCCCCGGCGAGCACCACCTGGCGTACCACTTCGCGGCGGCGCCCGATTCGCTGGCCCGTCAGTGGTTCAGCGACGCGGAGATGGACCGGGCGCTGGACCATCTCGCCTCGCTCCAGGGGGAGGAC
This sequence comes from Streptomyces sp. NPDC048483, assembly GCF_040651455.1. Lineage (NCBI taxonomy): Bacteria > Bacillati > Actinomycetota > Actinomycetes > Kitasatosporales > Streptomycetaceae > Streptomyces > Streptomyces sp. NPDC048483. Next base: position 210 of record NZ_JBEZJZ010000114.1, on the reverse strand, counting down.
GGCGGCTGGCCCGTCAACTGGCGGGCGTGGGCACCGGGGACGGCGCTCGAGTGCCGCCCGATGGTGACGCTGGAGGCGCTGCTGACCCTGCGGGCGTACGGGCGCCTCCCCGGCTGAACCATCGCCACGTCGGTGCCCGCCGGCCGGCACCGACGTGACCCTCTGGTGGGCGAACCGCTGCAGTGCCTGGGTCAGTGCCGCCGTCGGCCA
>NZ_JBEZJZ010000113.1:0-26827 GCF_040651455.1 Streptomyces sp. NPDC048483 | reverse complement strand
CGAGCCGGACCCCTACGGGCGTGATGTTCTTCGCCAGCTCCTGGGCGAACACCCGGACCTTGGCCGCGGCCGGCCCCTCTCCCCCACTGAGGGAGCGGGGCAGGCCGACCACGACCTCGAGCGGCTCGTACTCGTCGACGATCGCCTTGAGACGGCGATGCGCTGCCGGTACGTCACGTCCCGGCACGGTCTCGACGGGGGTGGCGAGGACCCCGTCCGGGTCGCATGAGGCGACCCCGATACGGGCGTCCCCGACATCCACGGCGATGCGCCGGCCGCGTCGCATCTCACTCACGCGCGTCAGGCCGCCTCGGCCACGAGCCGCTCGACGGCCTCGATGGCCTCGGGCACGGCCGCGGGGTTCTGGCCGCCGCCCTGGGCGACGTCCGGCTTGCCGCCGCCGCCTCCGCCGAGCGTCTTGGCGGCCGTACGGACCAGGTCACCGGCCTTGATGCCGCGCTCGCGGGCGGCCTCGTTGGTGGCGATGACCGTCACCGGGCGGCCGCCTGCGACCGAGAACAGGGCCACGACGGCGGGGCGGTCGCCCTGGATGCGGCCGCGCACGTCGAGGACCAGCTTGCGCAGGTCGTCGGCGGAGGTGCCGTCGGGGACCTGACCGGAGGCGAGGGCCACACCGCGGACGTCCTTGGCGCCCGCGGCCAGCCCGGCGGCGGCCTGGAGCACCTTCTCGGCGCGGAACTTCTCGATCTCCTTCTCGGCGTCCTTCAGCTTGGCCAGGACACCGGAGATCTTCTCCGGCAGCTCCTCCGGGCGCCCCTTGACCAGCTCGGTCAGCTGCGAGACGACGGTGTGCTCGCGGGCCAGGAAGCGGTAGGCGTCCACGCCGACCAGCGCCTCGACGCGGCGTACGCCGGAGCCGATGGAGGACTCGCCGAGCAGCTTGACCAGGCCCAGCTGGGCAGTGTTGTGGACGTGCGTGCCGCCGCACAGCTCCTTGGAGAAGTCGCCGATGGTGACCACGCGGACCCGGTCGCCGTACTTCTCGCCGAACTCGGCGATGGCGCCCTGCTTCTTGGCGTCCTCCATGCTCATGACCTCGGCGTGCACATCGAGCTCACGGGCGAGGACGTCGTTGATCTTCTGCTCGACGTCGGTGAGGACCGTGCCGGGCACCGCGGCCGGCGAGCCGAAGTCGAAGCGGAAGCGGCCCGGGGAGTTCTCCGAACCGGCCTGGGCGGCAGTCGGGCCCAGGGCGTCGCGCAGCGCCTGGTGGGTGAGGTGGGTGGCGCTGTGGGCGCGGGCGATGGCGCGCCGGCGGGTGATGTCGATGGCGGCGTACGCGGACGAGCCGAGCACCACCTCGCCGACCTGGACGACGCCCTTGTGCACCGTGACGCCGGGGACCGGCTGCTGGACGTCGCGGACCTCAACGACGGCGCCGGAGTCCAGCTTGATCCGGCCGGTGTCGGCGAGCTGGCCGCCGCCCTCGGCGTAGAAGGGGGTGCGGTCCAGGACGACCTCGACCTCGTCGCCCTCGAGGGCGGCGGGGGCCGGGACGCCGTTGACCAGCAGGCCGACGACGGCGGACTCGCCCTCGGTGGAGCTGTAGCCGGTGAACTCCGTGGCGCCGGACTTGTCGGCGACCTCACGGTAGGCGGACAGGTCGGCGTGGCCGCTCTTCTTGGCCCGGGCGTCGGCCTTGGCGCGCTCCCGCTGCTCCTTCATCAGGCGGCGGAAGCCGTCCTCGTCCACCGACAGGCCCTGCTCGGCGGCCATTTCGAGGGTGAGGTCGATCGGGAAGCCCCAGGTGTCGTGGAGCAGGAAGGCCTTGTCGCCGGAGAGAACCGCGGAACCGGCGCTCTTGGCCTCGGTGACGGCGCCGTCGAGGACGTTCGTGCCGGCGTTCAGCGTCTTGACGAAGCGGGCTTCCTCGGCGAGCGCGACCGTCTCGATACGGCGGCGGTCCTCGAGCAGCTCCGGGTACTGCCGGCCCATCGTCTTGATGACGACGTCCAGCAGCTCGCCGACGACCAGGTCCTTGGCGCCGAGGAGGCGCATGTTGCGGATGGCGCGGCGCATGATGCGGCGCAGGACGTAGCCGCGGCCCTCGTTGCCGGGGGTGACGCCGTCGCCGATGAGCATCGTGGACGTACGGATGTGGTCGGCGACGACGCGCAGCGAGACGTCGGAGTCGTGCGAGGTGCCGTAGCGGACGCCGGTCAGCTCGGTGGCCTTGTCGATGACGACGCGCAGGGTGTCCGTCTCGTACATGTTCGGGACGTTCTGCAGGATCATCGCCAGGCGCTCGAGGCCGAGGCCGGTGTCGATGTTCTTGCTGGGCAGGTCGCCGAGGATCTCGAAGTCCTCCTTGCTGGTGCCCGCGCCGCGCTCGTACTGCATGAAGACCAGGTTCCAGATCTCCACATACCGCTCGTCGTTGACGGCCGGGCCGCCCTCGACGCCGAATTCCGGGCCGCGGTCGTAGTTGATCTCGGAGCACGGGCCGCACGGGCCCGGGACGCCCATGGACCAGTAGTTCTCCGTCTTGCCCAGGCGCTGGATGCGCTCCTTGGGCACGCCGACGACCTCGTGCCAGATGCGCTCGGCCTCGTCGTCGTCGAGGTAGACGGTGATCCAGAGCTTCTCCGGGTCGAGGCCGTAGCCGCCGTCGGCCTGCGAGCTGGTCAGCAGCTCCCAGGCGTACTTGATGGCGCCTTCCTTGAAGTAGTCGCCGAAGGAGAAGTTGCCGCACATCTGGAAGAACGTGCCGTGCCGGGTGGTCTTGCCGACCTCTTCGATGTCCGGCGTACGGACGCACTTCTGGACGCTGGTGGCGCGCGGCGCGGGGGGCTTGACCTCGCCGAGGAAGTACGGCTTGAAGGGGACCATGCCCGCGTTGACGAGCAGCAGCGTCGGGTCGTCCGCGATGAGCGACGCCGACGGCACGACGGTGTGCCCGCGCTCTTCGAAGAAGCGCAGCCAGCGGCGGCGGATTTCAGCCGACTCCATCAGTGGTCCTCATTTCCAGTCGGTCCGGTCAGCCCGGGCTTTCCCGGGGTTCTCGTGGGGCGGTAATGCGATTCGAGCGCCGCGTGGGAGCGCGGCGCGGGCAGCTCGGTGACCTCGCCCGTCTCGCGAAGACCGAGCGCGTCGTTCAGCTGCTCTTCACGGTCCGCCATTCCCGCGCGTACGTCCAATGCAAATTGACGCAGCCGGTGGCCGGTCTCGACGGCCTTGTCCGCGGCCTGCGCGGCGAGGCTGTCGGGCTGCAGCTTGCGCAGCTTTCGGTGGACCTTGTTGGTGGCCCACACCCCGGCGGCGGCGCCGGTGGTGAACCAGAATGCGCGGCGGAACATCGCTGTGATCAGTCCTTGGAGCGACGGTTGCGGCGCCCACCGCGGCGGGCGCCGGGCAGGGTTCGGCCGACGACGACGGTGCGCTTTGCGCCGGCGGCAGGGGCTTCTGCGCTCTTCTTGCCGATCGCGCGGCGCACGCCGTAGCCGAACGCGGCGACCTTGACCAGCGGTCCGCCGAAGGCGGAGGAGACGGTTGAGGAGAGCGCGGAGGCGTTGGCGGTGACCTCTTGGACGTCGGCGGCGATGGCATCGACGCGGGCCAGCTGGGTGTGCGCGGAGCGGACGGTTGCGGACGCGTCGGCGAGAAGGGGAACGGCCTGGTCGGACACCTCGGCCACCATCTTGGTGGTCGCCTTGAGGGTCCCCGCCAGCCTCGCCAGCACAAGGGCGAGGAAGGACACAAGGATCGCCCAGAAGACGGCCACGAGAATCCCGGCCACCTCTCCACCGGACACGCTGGCACCACTCTCCGACTGTTGGGGCTGGTCTCGGCCCGCTCGGCTCGTCCTGCTCGAACGGCAACCTTGACCTTATCGCGCCGTGACTGTCCGTCCGTACCCCGTTCCCCCCGCCACGGAGGCGGTCGAAAGCTGCGATTGTACGGTCCGCACGGGGCCGAGTACGCTCCGTGTGCCATGCGACGCATCCCGCGCCCCGACGGCCCGTCCGGCCCCTCTTCCTCGCGTCCGCCGCGACCGGGGAATCCGGGGAATCTGCCGGCGGAACTCACTCGGTTCATCGGCCGCGACGACGAACTGACCGCGCTGGCGCAGCGGCTGGAGTCCGCCCGTCTGGTGACGCTGACCGGCCTGGGCGGCATCGGCAAGTCCCGGCTCGCCCGCCATGCGGCAGCGATCTTGCAGGATCGCTTCTGCGACGGCGTCCGGCTGGTCGAGGTCTCCTCGCTGCGCGACCCCCAGGCCCTGGAGCACGCCTTCGCCGAGGCGCTGGCGCCGGCCGACCACACCGGGCGGCCGCCGCGCGCCGCGCTCTGCGACCACCTCGCCGGCCGCGAACTGCTGCTCGTCCTGGACGGCTACGAGCATCTGGTCGCCGAGTGCGCCGAGCTGGCCGGGGAACTACTGCGCCGCGCCCCCGGACTGCGGGTGCTGGCCGCCGGCCGGCGGCCGCTCGGTCTGGCCGGCGAGCACACGCTGCCCCTGCCGCCGATGAACGCGGCCGACGCCGTCGATCTCTTCGCCGACCGCGCCGGCGCCGTCGTCGCGGACTTCGCCGTCCGGCCGTCCAACGAGGCGGCGGTCGCCGAACTCTGCCGGCGCCTCGACCGCATCCCCCTCGCCCTGGAACTGGCCGCCGGGCGCCTGCGCGCCCTCTCCGTCGACCAGGTGCTGCACCGCCTCGACGACCGCTTCCGGCTGCTGACCGGCACCACCCGCGGCGCCCTGCCCCGCCACCAGACGCTGCGTACGGCGATCGGCTGGAGCCATGAGCTGTGCACGCCCCAGGAGCGGCTGCTGTGGGCCCGGCTGTCGGTCTTCGCCGGACAGTTCGACCTCGAGGCGGCCGAGTACGTCTGTACGGGCCCGGACCTCCCGCCCGATGAACTCCTCGACGTCGTCGCGGAGTTGGTCGGCCAGTCGGTGCTCGTACGGGAGGAGGGCGCGGCCGGGGTGCGCTACCGGATGCTGGACACCGTACGGGCCTACGGTGCGGGCTGGCTGGAGGCGGCCGGGGACGGCGACCGGCTGCGGCGGCGGCACCGCGACTGGTTCCTGGGGCTGGCCACCTGGTGCGAGCTGGACTGGTTCAGCCCGCGGCAGGCCGAGGTCGCGGCCCGGATCGAGGCCGAGCTGCCCAATCTGCGGGTCGCGCTGGAGCAGAGCCTGGAGTGCGAGGGCGATGCGTATCTCGGCCAGTACCTGGCGGGCACGCTGTGGTTCTACTGGGTCGGCTGCGGCCGGCTCTCGGAGGGCCGGCAGTGGCTCGACCGGGCGCTGGAGCTGGAGAGCGACCACGACGACGCGCGGCTGAAGGCGCTCTGGGTCGTCGGCCATGTCGCCGTCCTCCAGGGCGACACCCTCGGTGCCATGGCCGCGCTCCAGGAGTGCCGCGACGAGGCCGACCGCACCGGCAACGCCACCGCGGCCGCCTACGCCCTCCACCGCACCGGCTGTCTGGCGCTGGTCTGCGACGACATGCCGCGCGCCGAGAAGCTGCTGCGCGGGGCGCTGGTCCGCTACCGGGAGATCGGCGAGCTCAACAGCAATGTGCTGATGGGGCAGGTCGAGCTGGCGATGGCGGTGGCCTTCCAGGGCGAGCTCGCCTGTGCCGTACAGCTCTGTGAGGACGTCCGGCAGGTGTGCGGGGACCACGGCGAGCGCTGGACGCTGGCGTATGCGCTGTTCGTGCTGGCCTTCGCGGCGTGGACGGGCGGCGAGGGCGGGCGGGCCCGTCAGCTGCTGGAGGAGTGCCTGACCATCGACCACGCCTTCCACGATCTGCTGGGCGCGGTGCTGGCGATCGAGCTGCTGGCGCTGGTGACGCTCGGGGACGGGGACGCGGCGGAGGCGGCCGTGCTGCAGGGCGCAGCGGGCCGGATCTGGCCGTCGGTGGGGCTGCCGCTCTTCGGCTCGCGGTACTTCAACCAGCCGCATGCGCTCTGCGAGGAGCGGGCGCGGGAACGGCTGGGGGCGGAACGCTACGAGGAGTGCGTACGGGCCGGTGGCGGGCTGGACCTGGACCAGACGGTGGCCCGGATCCTGGACCGTACGCAGCAGGTGCCGGGCCCGCTCGCTGCGGTGCAGATCGCACCGCCCGCCACAAGCACGCCCGCCGCCTCCCCCTCCGCGAGCGGCGGTGGGGAGACGGCGGGCTGAGCGCGGTGCCGCGCCTGCTGTTGCTACCTGGCGGGGCGGCTCAGCGGGCGTAGTACTCGACGACGAGCTGCTCGTCGCAGATCACCGGGATCTCCTTGCGGTTGGGGTCCCGGTCGAGGCGGAACGCCAGCGCCTGGAGGTTGACCTCGAGGTAGCGCGGGGTCTCGCCGTCGAGGGCGTAGCCACCCTCACGCGCGACCTGGAAGGGGTGCTTCTCGCGGCTGCGCTCGCGGACCTGCACGACGTCGCCGGGGCGGACGCGGAAGGACGGCTTGTCGACCTTGCGGTCGTTGACCGCGATGTGGCCGTGGACGACCATCTGGCGGGCCTGGTAGATGGTCCGGGCGATGCCCGAACGCAGGACGAGCGCGTCCAGACGGCGCTCAAGCTCGATGATCAGGGCCTCGCCCGTCTTGCCATCGACCTTCCGAGCGCGGTCGTAGGCACGCGCCATCTGGCGCTCGCTGATGTCGTACTGCGCACGCAGACGCTGCTTCTCGAGCAGCCGGACCTTGTAGTCACTGGTCTGCTTGCGGCCACGGCCGTGCTCGCCGGGCGGGTAGGGACGGGCCTCGAAGTACTTGACGGCCTTCGGCGTCAGCGCGATGCCGAGCGCGCGGGACTTCTTGACCTTGGGACGCGACTGGTTCACGTGGAACGGACCTCCGTGTAAGTTAGGTGAGGCTTACCTTAGCGCGAGGAGAACGTATGTTTCGACCTGGGATCCCCCTGCCCGGCACACACAGCACCGAGGCGGGTCAGCCGCGTCCCGTGGAAAACGCCCAGCGGCCCACTGCCGCCGAGCGCGCACGCACCCTCGTCGAGTCCAATGGTATGGGGTCACTGAGCATTCCTGGAGTCGAGGACCTGGACGAGACCGGGCTCTCGGCGCCCGTCTGCCGGGCCGTGACACCCGACGGAGACGTGCTGTTGCTGGTTCCTGGCGACTCCGCGGCGGCACGGGCGGCGGCGTACGCGCAGGACGACGACCTTGCGGCCGTGATGGAGATCACGGATGTCGCCCCCGTCTCCGTACCCCATCGCATCCGCGGCCGCGCCTGGGTGGCCGGCTGGCTGACCCCCGTACGCAATGACCAGCGCGCCGAGGCGGCGATGCTGCTCGCCGAGCGGCACCCCGTCGGCGAGCTCCTGGGCATCGGTGAGGCGCTCCAGCCGGACGCGGCGCCGGGCCTGTCCGGGCGGGCCGCCTGGATGATGCTGCGCCTGGAGGTCGGCGAGGGCGCGGTGGACGACCTGTGGGGTGCCGAACCCTTCGAACCGGACGAGTTCGCCGCCGCGGCGCCCGACCCCCTGGTCGCCCACGAGGCGGAGCTCCTCCAGCACCTCCACACGGCCCACAGCGACCAGGTACGCGGCCTGTGCGCCCTGCTCGGCGACCGCTCGGCGGTGTGCGGAGTGCGCGACCGCGCCGTCCCCGTCGGTCTCGACCGCTTCGGCCTCCGCGTCCGGTTTGTTCAGGGGTCCGGGGGTCGTCCCCCGGGAGACTGCGGCACCGACGCCGACCAGCACTCCTTCGACGCCCGCTTCGACTTCCCGGAACCCGTACGGGACGTGGCGGACCTGCGGCGAGCCATGCACGTGCTCTTCGAGGCGGCGGCGGAGTGACGCGCCGCCCGCTGTGACGGGCCCGCTCCTCGGTCGCCGTTCTCCTCGGTCGCCGTTCTCCTCAGTCGCCGTTCTCGCCGCGCAGCCGCGCCCGGACCCGTTCCGCGACATCCGCGTAGCGCGCCTCCGCGCCATGCCGCGTCGGGGCGTAATACCGCTTGCCGTGTACCTCGTCGGGGGCGTACTGCTGGGCCGCGATGCCGCCCGGGAGGTCGTGCGGGTACTGGTAGCCCTGGCCGTGGCCGAGCTTCTGGGCGCCCTTGTAGTGGCTGTCGCGCAGATGGGGCGGCACGGCGCCGGCGTGGCCGGCGCGGACATCCGCCAGGGCGGCGTCGATCGCCATGTAGGCGGCGTTCGACTTGGGCGCCAGGGCAAGCGCGATGGTGGCCTGGCTCAGGGTGATCCGGGCCTCCGGGAAGCCGATCATGGCCACCGCCTGGGCCGCGGCCACGGCGGTCTGCAGGGCGGAGGGATCGGCCAGACCGATGTCCTCACTCGCCGAGATCATCAGCCGGCGGGCGATGAAGCGCGGGTCCTCCCCCGCCTCGATCATCCGCGCCAGGTAATGGAGCGCGGCGTCGACGTCCGAGCCGCGGATGGACTTGATCAGGGCGCTGGCGACGTCGTAGTGCTGGTCGCCGTCGCGGTCGTACTTCACCGCCGCGCGGTCGACGGACTCCTCCAGTGTCTGGAGGGTGATCTCCTTCTCGCCCTTGGCCAGTGCCGATCCGGCCCCGGCCTCCAGGGCCGTCAGCGCGCGCCGGGCATCGCCGCCCGCGATGCGCAGCAGATGCGCCTCGGTGTCGTCGGGGAGCGTGACCGTGCCGTCGAGCCCGCGCGGATCGGTCAGCGCGCGCCGCAGCAGCCCGCGCAGATCGTCGTCGGTGAGCGGCTCGAGGGTCAGCAGGAGGGAGCGGGACAGCAGCGGGGAGATGACCGAGAAGTACGGGTTCTCGGTCGTCGCGGCGATCAGGGTGACCCAGCGGTTCTCGACGGCGGGCAGCAGGGAGTCCTGCTGGGCCTTGCTGAAGCGGTGGATCTCGTCGAGGAAGAGGACGGTCTCCTTGCCGAAGCCGCCCGAGGCGCGCCGGGCGCCGTCGATGACCGCGCGGACCTCCTTGACGCCGGCCGTGATCGCGGAGAGTTCGACGAAGCGCTTGTTGGTCGCCTGGCTGACGACATAGGCCAGGGTGGTCTTGCCGATGCCGGGCGGGCCCCACAGGAAGACGGACGACGGGCCCGCGGGCCCGCCATTGCCCTCCCCGACCAGCCGCCGCAGCGGCGAGCCCGGCTTGAGCAGATGCTGCTGCCCCACGACCTCGTCGAGGGTGCGCGGACGCATCCGTACGGCGAGAGGAGACCCCGCGGGGTCCTTCTCCTGACGGGCTTCGGCAGCGGCGGTGAACAGGTCGGGCTCCACGTCGATGAGCCTATGCCACCCCACTGACAACGCCCCCGCCCCCGTCATCGACGGGGACCAGGGCGCGGGTCGAGGCTGCTGGCGGGACCTAGATCAGGGTGCTCCAGTACGACCAGAAGTTGGTCAGGATCAGCAGCAGGATCACGCCGTACCAGAGCACCGGGACGACCCAGTGGAACTCCAGCAGCGGCTTCCGCAGACCCTCGGGCGCCGGGATGATGCCGTGCTTGACATTGTGCACGGTGGTGTACCAGAACATCAGGATCGTGACGGCCCAGGTCAGCGAGCACCACAGGCACAGCGAGTGGATGTGGTACAGCGACTGGACCATCAGCCACATGCAGAAGACCGCGCCGAGCGCGGTGCCGATGTTCAGCCCGATCCAGTACCAGCGGCGGAAGCGGGCGCCCGCCAGCAGGGCCATGCCGATCGCGACGACCACGCCGAAGCCGACCAGCCCGGCCATCGGGTTCGGGAAGCCGAAGACGTCCGCCTGCTTGCTGTTCATGACATTGGTGCAGGAGATGATCGGGTTGAGGCTGCACGCGGGCTTGTAGTTCGGGTCCTTCAGCAGCTCGAATTTGTCGAGGGTGATGACCCAGGCCGCCAGGATGCCCAGCGCACCGGTGATCACCAGGAGCAGTGCGAAGCCGCGGCCCGACCCGATGGTGTCCGCGCCGCCCGCGCGGTCGTCGTCGGTGGACACGTCGTCATCAACCGCTGTCGTCGTCATATCGCCGTTCCGTCGGTCGCTGGAGAGATGAGGCCGGGCGGGCCCGCGAGACCGCGGGCGCGCCCTTCATTGTGCCCCAACTCCCCGACGGACCACCGTTCGCTGCGCATAAGCACGCGGTACGGAGAACGGGCGGTTCCGTGCGCAGAACGTTGACGACGCCCTTGACGGCGCCGTCCTCGGGAACTCAGCCCAGCTTGCGCCGGACCTCCGCCACCACGGCGTCCAGCGCCACCGGGGTCTGCTCACCGCTCTCCAGGTCCTTGAGCTGGACGAGGCCCTCGGCCAGGTCCCGCTCGCCCGCCACCAGTGCCAGCCGCGCACCGGAGCGGTTGGCGGACTTCATGGCGTTCTTCAGGCCCTTGCCGCCGTAAGCGAAGTCGGTGGCGACCCCGGCCCGGCGCAGCTCGGTGACCGCGCCGAAGAGCACCCGGCGGGCCTCCTCGCCCAGCGGCACCGCGTACACGGCCGTCGCGGCGGGGATGTCGAGCGTGATGCCCTCGGCCTCCAGCGCCAGCACCGTACGGTCCACGCCCAGCGCCCAGCCGACGGACGGCAGCGCGGGGCCGCCGATCATCTCGGAGAGGCCGTCGTAGCGGCCGCCGCCGCCCACCGCGGACTGCGAGCCCAGGCCGTCGTGGACGAACTCGAAGGTGGTGCGGGTGTAGTAGTCCAGCCCGCGCACCAGCTTCTCGTCGTCCTGGAAGGCCACGCCCGCCGCGGTCAGCAGCTCGCGCACCTGCTCGTGGTACGCCTTGCAGGCCTCGCACAGGTAGTCGCGGAGCATCGGCGCGCCGGTCAGCTGCTTCTGTACGGATTCCCGCTTGTCGTCCAGGACGCGCAGCGGGTTGATGTCGACCCGGCGGCGGGTGTCGTCGTCCAGGTCGAGCCCGCGCAGGAAGTCCTGGAGGGCGGCGCGGTAGACGGGGCGGCACTCCTTGTCGCCGAGGGAGTTGAGCAGGAGGCGGAAGTTGCGCAGTCCCAGCGAGCGGTAGGCCTGGTCGGCCAGGATGATCAGCTCGGCGTCCAGCGCCGGGTCCTCCGTGCCGATCGCCTCGGCGCCGACCTGCGAGAAGTGGCGGTAGCGGCCCTTCTGCGGCTTCTCGTAGCGGTAGTACGAGCCGGAGTACCAGAGCTTGACGGGGAGGTTGCCGCCCCGGTGGAGGTTGGCCTCCAGCGCCGCGCGCAGCACGGACGCGGTGCCCTCGGGGCGCAGCGCGAGCCGGTCGCCGCCCTTGGTCTCGAAGGCGTACATCTCCTTGCTCACGATGTCGGTGGACTCACCGACGCCGCGGGCGAACAGCTCGGCGTTCTCGAAGCCGGGCGTCTCGATGTAGCCGTAGCCGGAGTTCTTCAGCGGGCCGGAGATCGCCTCGCGGACCGCGAGATAGGTCGCGGAATCGGGCGGCAGCAGGTCGTAGGTGCCCTTGGGTGCCTGAAAGGTGCTCACGGAAAGTCTCGTCACATTCCTCGTCGCGGGGCGGCGCTGAAGCCGTCTCCCAGGCCGGCGGCCACTTCCCGGAGGTACGGGTTGGTGGCGCGCTCGCGGCCGATGGTGGTCTGGGGGCCGTGGCCGGACAGGACGACGGTCGAGTCCTCCAGTGGCAGGCACACGCGGGCCAGCGACTGAAGGATCTCGGCGTGGTCGCCGCCCGGCATGTCGGTGCGTCCGATGGAGCCGGCGAACAGCAGGTCGCCCGAGAAGAAGACCGGCGGAATGTCGGCCTGCTCGGGCATCCTGAACGTCACCGACCCCTTGGTATGGCCCGGTGCGTGCGCGACGGAGAACTCCATCCCGGCCAGTTCCAGCGCGCTGCCGTCGGTCAGCTCCTTGACGTCGTCCGGCTCCCCCACCGTCAGTTCGCCCATGAGCTGCTGACCGATGGAGCGGCCGAGGGCCTTCTCCGGGTCGCTCATCATGAAGCGGTCCTCGGGGTGGATCCAGGCCGGGACGTCGTGCGCGCCGCACACGGGGACGACCGAGGCGACATGGTCGAGGTGGCCATGGGTGAGGACGACCGCGACGGGCTTGAGGCGATGCTTTTTGACCGCGTCCTCGACTCCTTGGGCGGCCTGGTGGCCCGGGTCGATGATGACGCACTCCTCGCCGGCGGCGGGGGCGACCAAGTAGCAGTTGGTCCCCCAGGCCCCGGCGGGGAACCCGGCAATCAGCACGTTCGTCCTTAAAGGTCGGTGGGGGTCGGTCCGCGGGACCGCGCCCGGAACATCTCGGCAGCTCCAGAGCCTACCGGCGCGACTCCCGCAGGGGCGAACCCGTATACGGTACGGCCACGGCGGACGGCAGCGGCCGGGGCCCAGGACCCGGGGCCCGGCCCATCGAGGCTCAGGACAAGGAGACGACCGGTGGTCAGCAAGGATCAGCGGCGGCGGCAGCTCGCCCGGGAGAAGTTCGCGCGCCAGGAGCAACGGCGGACCGCGGCCCAGCGCAAGGCCAAGCGCCGCAATGTGATCGTCGCGTCCACCCTTGCGGTGGTGCTCGCCGCGGGCGCCGCCGCGTACGCCTCGGCCGGACTGGCGGGCGGCGGCGACCAGCAGTCCGACCGGGCCGCCGCGGAGCCGACGCCCCCGCAGGCGCCGGACCCGTGCAACAAGCCCGCCAAGGGCTCGCCGTCCACGCTGCAGTGGAAGACAGAACCGGCGATGACGATCGACACCGCCGCCTCCTACACCGCGAAGCTGGGCACCACCTGCGGTGACATCGAGCTGAAGCTGGACGCGGCCAAGGCGCCGCACACAGTGAACTCCTTCGCGTTCCTGGCGGGCAAGCACTTCTTCGACCACAGCAGGTGCCACCGCCTCGACGAGAGCATCTCCGTCCTGCAGTGCGGCGACCCGACCGGCACCGGCGGGGGCTCGCCCGGCTACAAGATCCCGGACGAGAACCTCAAGGACCGGCGGCTCAAGGGCGGGAACTATCCGGCGGGCACGGTCGCGATGGCCAACAGCTACGACGGCAAGCACGAAAGCACCCGCAACTCCGGCGGCAGCCAGTTCTTCCTCGTCTACAAGGACAGCCCGCTGCCGCCGAACTACACGCCGTTCGGGACCGTCACCCGCGGTATGGACGTGCTGAAGAAGATCGTTGCGGCCGGCTCGAAGCCGGACCCGAAGATCAACGGTACGGCGCCGAACGCCACCGTGGTCATCAACAGGGCGACCGTCGGCACCCACTGACCGCCGCTGACCGGCATGCGGCTTTCCGCCGTACTCCGCGCGTCCGCCCCGCAAACGAACCGCGGAATTTCGGTCGTGCTGGATGCGGACAGCCGGACGCCGGTCGCCTAGATTGGCGGTGGGTGGGGTGCCCGCTCCGACGGTTGTCACCCTCACCCGCAAGAGAGCACGTCGGACCGGCCAGGGCGCGGCTCTGCCGGACAGAAACTGTGGACGATGCCGGGGGGCCGCACGCCCCTGTCGGCATCATGTGGAGGAGGCGCTGTGAGCAGCGACCCATGGGGCCGCGTCGATGAGACGGGGACCGTGTACGTGCGTACCGCCGACGGCGAGCAGGTCGTCGGATCGTGGCAGGCGGGAACTCCCGAGGAGGCCCTCGCCTACTTCGAGCGCAAGTATGAGGGCCTGGTCGTCGAGATCGGCCTCCTCGAGCGCCGGGTCAAGACCACCGACCTGTCGGCGAAGGACGCCCAGACCGCCATCGGCCATCTGCGCACGCAGGTCGACGAGCACCACGCGGTGGGCGATCTGGAGGCGCTGAGGAAGCGGCTGGACAAGCTCGTCGAGACCGTCGAGTCGCGACGCGAGGAGCGCAAGGCCCAGAAGGCGCGGCAGAGCGACGAGGCCCGGCAGGCCAAGGAGAAGCTGGTCGCCGAGGCCGAGGAGCTGGCGGCCAGCGAGCAGTGGCGGGCGGCGGGTGAGCGGCTGCGGGCGCTGGTCGACACCTGGAAGGGCCTGCCGCGGCTGGACCGCAAGGCGGACGACGAGCTGTGGCACCGTTTCTCGCACGCCCGCTCCGCATTCTCCAAGCGGCGCAAGGCGCACTTCGCCTCGCTGGACGCGCAGCGCGAGGAGTCCCGTAAGGCCAAGGAGAAGCTGGTCGCCGAGGCCGAGTCGCTGTCGAACTCGACGGACTGGGGCGCCACCGCCGCCCGTTACCGCGAGCTGATGGCCGACTGGAAGGCCGCCGGCCGCGCCCAGCGCGAGCACGAGGACGACCTGTGGAACCGCTTCCGCGGCGCCCAGGACATCTTCTTCCAGGCGCGCAGCGAGGTCTTCGCGGAGCGCGACGCCGAGCAGCAGGAGAACCTGACCCGCAAGGAGGAGCTGGCCATCGAGGCCGAGAAGCTGCTCCCGGTCTCGGACCTGAAGGCCGCGCGGTCCGCGTTCCGGTCGATCAATGAGCGCTGGGAGGCCATCGGCCATGTCCCGCGGGACGCCCGCCCCAAGATCGAGGGCCGGATGCATGCCGTGGAGCGCGCCATCCAGGAGGCCGAGGAGACCGACTGGCGGCGTACGAACCCCGAGGCGCGGGCCCGTGCCGCGGGGCTGACCGGCCAGCTCCAGGACGCCGTCGACAAGCTGGAGAAGCAGATCGAGACGGCGCGCGCCGCGGGCAACAACGCCAAGGCCGACAAGCTCGGCCGTGAGCTGGAGGGCCGCAAGGCGCTGCTGGACCAGGCGCTCAAGGGCCTGGAGGAGTTCGGCGGCTGATACGCCGATGACGAGGCGGCCCCGGTACGGAGATCCGTACCGGGGCCGCCTCGTCCTGCTTACGGCCTGCGGGCCGAGGTCACCCGGTACACGTCGTACACGCCCTCCACACCCCGTACGGCCTTCAGCACGTGCCCCAGGTGCTTGGGGTCGCCCATCTCGAAGGTGAAGCGGGAGGTGGCGACCCGGTCGCGGGAGGTCTGGACGGCCGCGGACAGGATGTTGACGTGCTGGTCGGACAGGACCCGTGTGACGTCCGACAGCAGCCGGGAGCGGTCCAGCGCCTCGACCTGGATGGCGACCAGGAAGACCGAGGACTGGGTGGGCGCCCACTCGACGTCGAGGATGCGCTCGGGCTGGCGGGAGAGCGAGTCGACGTTGACGCAGTCGGCGCGGTGCACCGATACGCCACTGCCGCGGGTGACGAAGCCGATGATGGGGTCGCCCGGGACCGGCGTACAGCAGCGGGCGAGCTTGACCCACACATCGTCGACGCCCTTGACGACCACGCCCGGGTCGGCGCTGGAGCGGCGCTTGGAGCGCGGCCGGATCGGTGTCGACTCGGCGATGTCCTCGGTGGCCTCGTCCTGGCCGCCGAGCGCCTGCACCAGCTTCTGGACGACACCCTGGGCCGCGACATGGCCCTCGCCGATGGCGGCGTAGAGGGAGGAGATGTCGGGGTAGCGCATCTCGTGCGCCAGGGTGACCAGCGAGTCGCCGGTCAGGATCCGCTGGATCGGCAGGTTCTGCTTGCGCATGGCGCGCGCGATGGCGTCCTTGCCCTGCTCGATGGCCTCGTCGCGGCGCTCCTTGGAGAACCAGCCGCGGATCTTGTTGCGGGCGCGCGGCGACTTGACGAAGCCGAGCCAGTCGCGGGACGGGCCCGCGCCCGGCGCCTTGGAGGTGAAGACCTCCACCAAGTCGCCGTTGTCCAGGGTGGATTCGAGCGGCACGAGCCGGCCGTTGACCCGCGCTCCTATCGTGCGGTGACCGACCTCGGTGTGCACCGCGTACGCGAAGTCGACGGGGGTGGCGCCGGCCGGCAGCGCTATGACATCGCCCTTCGGCGTGAAGACGAAGACCTCGTTGCGCGAGAGGTCGAAGCGCAGCGATTCGAGGAACTCGCCGGGGTCCTCGGTCTCCTTCTGCCAGTCCAGCAGCTGCCGCAGCCAGGCCATGTCGTTGACGGTGTCCTGGCCCGCACCCTTGCCGACGCCCTTGGGGATGTCCGTACGGATCTTGGAGGTGCCGGCCACCGCCTCCTGCTTGTACTTCCAGTGGGCGGCGATGCCGTACTCGGCGCGGCGGTGCATGTCGAACGTGCGGATCTGCAGCTCGACGGGCTTGCCGCTGGGGCCGATCACCGTCGTGTGCAGCGACTGGTACATGTTGAACTTCGGCATCGCGATGTAGTCCTTGAACCGGCCGGGGACCGGATTCCATCGCGCGTGAATGGTGCCGAGGGCGGCATAGCAGTCGCGGACCGTGTCGACGAGGACGCGGATGCCCACCAGGTCGTAGATCTCGGCGAAGTCGCGGCCGCGCACGATCATCTTCTGGTAGACGCTGTAGTAGTGCTTCGGGCGGCCGGTGACGGTGGCCTTGATGCGGGCGGCGCGCAGATCGGCCTGAACCTCGTCGGTCACTATCGCCAGATACTCGTCCCGCTTGGGCGCCCGCTCGGCGACCAGCCGCACGATCTCGTCGTACATCTTGGGGTAGAGGATCGCGAAGGCGAGGTCCTCCAGCTCCCACTTGATGGTGTTCATGCCCAGCCGGTGGGCCAGGGGCGCATAGATCTCGAGGGTCTCGCGGGCCTTCTTCTCCTGCTTCTCCCGCTTGAGGTAGCGCATGGTGCGCATGTTGTGCAGCCGGTCGGCGAGCTTGATCACCAGGACGCGCGGGTCCTTGGCCATCGCAACGACCATCTTGCGGACGGTCTCGGCCTGCGCGGCCTCGCCGAACTTGACCCGGTCGAGCTTGGTGACGCCGTCGACCAGCAGCGCCACCTGGTCACCGAAGTCGCGGCGCAGGGTGTCCAGGCCGTATTCGGTGTCCTCGACGGTGTCGTGCAGCAGGCCCGCCATCAGGGTGGCCGGATCCATGCCCAGCTCGGCAAGGATGGTGGTGACGGCGAGCGGATGGGTGATGTACGGGTCGCCGCTCTTGCGCTTCTGGCCGCGGTGCCAGCGCTCGGC
Source organism: Streptomyces sp. NPDC048483 (assembly GCF_040651455.1). Taxonomy (NCBI): domain Bacteria; kingdom Bacillati; phylum Actinomycetota; class Actinomycetes; order Kitasatosporales; family Streptomycetaceae; genus Streptomyces; species Streptomyces sp. NPDC048483. The sequence goes on along the minus strand of NZ_JBEZJZ010000113.1, from coordinate 10,007 downwards.
GACCTGGTAGGCGCGCTCGACCTGGCGCAGCGTCGCGGTCTCGATCTTGGGGTCGTTGCCGCGGACCGCGCGCAGCAGCGGTTCGAGGACCGGGTTGTACGGACTCGAGCGCTGTACGCCCAGTCGGGCGAGGCGGGCCCGTACGCGGTTGGGGGTGCCGGAGCGGCCCGCGGAGGCGGACGGCGTGGGCTTGGGCGCCGGGGAGACATGCGCACCGGGCAGCTCGGGCTTCGCGGGCGGCTTGGGCGCTGCCGTGCCGTCGGCGGGCTGGGGCTTGGCGGCGGTGGCGCCCTGCTTCGGCCGGTCCGCCGGACGGGGCTCGGCGCCGCTCTTCCCGGACCCGGACGTGGCGGGGGCCGCCGCGTCCTCGGGCTTCGGCTCGTCCTGGCGCGCGGCGGTGGATCCCTTCGGACGCAGTCCGGGGGAGAGCGGCTGGGCCTCGTCTGGCAAGAGCACTCCTCAAGCGGTTCCGGACCCCGAGACCACGAACAGGCCGGGGTGCCATGATATCGACCCCACGGCCGACGCTCTCCCGCGGCCATGGTTCCGTACATGACACAGCAGCCCAGCAGCTCCCGCTCCATACCGGGCTCGATCACCACCAGGCCGTCCGGCTTCGCCGCCTCGGACGCGATCTTCGCCAGCATCTTGGCCCCGGCGAGCCCCACAGAGCCGGTCAGCCCCGTGGCCTCCCGGATGTCCCGCCGCAGCCGCTCCCCCACGGCCCGTACGGCGGCCACCTCGGCCACGACCCCGCCCGCCTCCAGGTCCACGAACGCCTCGTCCAGGCTCAGCGGCTCCACCAGCGGCGACAGCGCATGCAGCAGCTCCATCACCTTGTCGCTCACCTGGCGATACAGCTCGAACCGCGGATTGAGGTAGGCGGCGTTGGGGCACAGCCGACGCGCCTGCGCGGTCGGCATGGCGGAGCGGATTCCGAAGACCCGCGCTTCGTACGACGCCGTGGCGACGACCCCGCGCGGCCCGATCCCGCCGACCACCACGGGCTTCCCGCGCAGGCTCGGCTTGGCCGCCTGCTCGGCGGAGGCATAGAAGGCATCCATATCGAGATGCAGAATCGTCGGCGCGGGTCTCACATGACCGATCCTCCCGCACACCACTGACAATCGGCCCGATCCCGGGCCGACAGCCGTGCCGGGGCTCAGCCCGCCCGGTGACGCCGCCGCGCCAGCTCGTCGCGCGGGTTCTTCCCGATCAGCGTCTCGCCGGTGTCCAGCCGCTCCCCGTGCAGCTCCGAGAGCGCACCCTCCACGTCCCGCAGCACCACCCCGACGGCGATCCCGAAGACGCCCTGACCGCCCTGGAGCAGATCGACGACCTGGTCGGGCGAGGTGCACTCGTAGACCGTGGCGCCGTCGCTCATCAGCGTCATCCGCGTCAGATCGTCCAGCCCGCGCGAGCGCAGATGCTGGACGGCGGTGCGGATGTTCTGCAGCGACACCCCGGTGTCCAGCAGCCGCTTGACGATCTTGAGGACGACGACGTCCCGGAAGTTGTACAGCCGCTGGGTGCCGGAACCGTAGGCGGGCCGGACGCTCGGCTCCACCAGGCCGGTGCGCGCCCAGTAGTCGAGCTGCCGGTAGGTGATCCCCGCCGCCGCACACGCGGTCGGGCCGCGGTAGCCGACGGTCCCCGCCGCGCAGTCCCCCGACACCGCAGCAGGCCGCGCAGGCGCGCGATTCGCTGCTGCATTCGGGTGGAGCGGCAACGCCCCTTCCGCCGCCGTACCGTCGCCGGTGATTGCCACGCCGCCCTCCGTCCTCCACGTCCCGGACGGGACCTGCCTTATCGACGGTATGCAGTCACTCGGGGTGCGTCAACGATCGCCGCGCTCGCCACGCCGAGTGATAATCACCCTACGAGTGGTTTCTCGTGACCTCGCGCGGGGAACGGCTAAATAGTTTGGCCGGAATCAGACGCTTCTGCCGGCCGGGGGATCACTGGCTGCTGCTGCCGAAGTCCTCGGGCGAGATCTGGTCGAGGAACTCGCGGAACTTCTCCACCTCGTCCTCCTGCTCGTCCGGGATCGCAATACCCGCGTCGTCCAGCACACCGTCGGTACCGAAGATCGGCGTTCCGGTGCGCAGGGCCAGCGCTATGGCGTCGGACGGACGCGCGCTGACCTCGACGCCGCTGGCAAAGACCAATTCGGCGTAGAACACTCCCTCGCGCAGATCCGTGATGCGGACCTGCGTCAGCTCCTGGCCCACCGCTTCCAGCACATCCTTGAAAAGGTCGTGCGTCAGCGGCCTGGCAGGGACCATGCCCTGCTGGGCAAAGGCGATGGCGGTGGCCTCCCCTGGCCCGATCCAAATGGGCAAGTAGCGATCGCCTCCCACCTCCCGCAGGAGCACGATCGGTTGGCTGGAAGGCATTTCCACCCGGACACCCACGACGTCGAGCTCGTTCACACAGCAACCCTAGGACGTGCCCGGCAGGTTTGGGTAGTCGGGCACTCATTTGGTCACTGGAGCCGGACCCTCAGCGCGGTCTGGACCAACGCCGCATGAAGGCGTACGGACAGCGTCGCCAGCTCCCTGGCGGTGGCCTCCGCATGCGCCCTGGTCTGCGGATTACGGTGCCGACGGAGGGGCGCCACGACCTGTTCGACCAGGCCCGCCTCCCGCTCGGCGGCCGCCTTGACGGCCCGCAGATGCCGCGGTTCGAGGCCAAAACGCCCCAGCTCGGCGACGAGCTTCGCGACCGTGACGGCCTCGCTGTCATAGCCGCCGTCCGCATCGGGTACGACGAGCCCGTACGACTCCCAGTCGGCGAGCGCCGCCTCGTCGACCTCGACGGCCGCCAGCAACTCCTCCCGGCAGATCCGGGTGACCGCCGGGCGGTCCTCACCCGGCTCACGCATGCCCGGAACCAGGTCCCGCGAGGACGTCGCCTGGGCCGGCAGTTGCACCTGCTCACCGCGCTCCAGGGCGTCCAGATGCTCACGGATGACCTTCAGCGGAAGATAGTGGTCACGCTGCATCCGCAGGACGCCCGCAAGCCGCTCGACGTCGGCCGCGGTGAATTTGCGGTACCCGGAAGGCGTGCGCTCCGGCTCGACCAGCCCCTCGGCCTCCAGAAAACGGATCTTGGAGATGGTGACCTCGGGGAATTCCTCGCGCAGCAAGGTGAGCACCGTTCCGATACTCACCGGTTTGCCGTCCGAGGAGGCGGCGCCAGGGGACCCGGCACCGCCTGTCGGTGATTGGCGCATATGCCTTCCCTGGCCGGTCAGATACCGGCGCCTCGCTGGCTCGCGTAGAAGACCAGCCGGAACTTTCCGATCTGAACCTCGTCGCCATTGGAGAGCGCGACCGAATCGATCCGCTCGCGATTGACGTACGTGCCGTTCAGGCTGCCGACGTCGGCAACCGTGAAGTTACCGTCCGGGCCACGACGGAACTCGACATGGCGGCGCGAGACCGTCACATCGTCGAGGAAGATGTCGCCCTGCGGGTGGCGGCCGGCCGTCGTCAGCTCGCTGTCCAGGAGGAAGCGGCTGCCGGAGTTCGGCCCCCGGCGGACCACCAGCAGCGCCGAGCCCAACGGAAGGGCATCGACGGCCGCCTGGGCCTCGGGCGACAGGGACGGCATCTGGGTCTGGCCCGTAGCCTCCGCGTCATAGGCCTCGATCCCCGAGATGGAGATGGTCGAGGTCGTCTCGGACGGGCGCTCGGCCTGTGCACCCGCGCGCAGCGGCGCACCACAGTTCGAGCAGAAACGGCTCGCCTCGGCGTTCCGGTGCCCACACCTCGTACAAACCGGCAAGGCCAACCCTCCACCCGTGGATGCGGCCGATGGTTCCTGGGAACCTATGCGGCCGGCCCCGGAGGGGTCAACAGAACCCGCGCCGTGCCCCCCGGACGGACCGCTGACCTCGTCACGGAAGAGCGGACGGTCCTCGCCCGAGCCGCTCTCGTCGGGCCGGCCCGCAGCGCGGTGCCGTGCAGAGCCGCTGCCGCCCTCCTGGCGGGCGCTCTTGCCGAACAGCTTTCCAAACAACTTCACGGGCGATTCCCCTTGAACGAAACAAACCCGCCCGTGGGGCAGGACGAACCCTCGATGCACACACCGGCCGATCCGGACATCCTGTGAACGTCCATGGCCTGCATACAGTTTCCACCACACACCACAAACACGGTGCGTCGACCCCCCGCTACCTCATGCCCTCCCCGGGCCATCGCCATACGTGAACACCTCACTGCGATGACGACCGAGCGTAGTCAGGCCGCTTCGCCTCTCGCAAGGCATCCACAATGATCTTCCTTTGCCGGGTCACAGACACCTTGGCCTGCTCCTTTTCCAAAGTCTGAACCACCCCGCCAGGGATGTTCAGCGCCGGTTCCAGGTCCTCCGGTTTCCCGATGACCTTGAAACGGTACGGCTGTGTGACCCGTTTACCGTCGATCTCCACGCCGCCGCTGACATCCGAGAGATAGGTGTTCGCGACGACCCTTACATCATTGACCTGGATGGCCTCGGCGCCGGCCGCCCGCAGCTCCTGGATGGTGTCCAGCAGCTTGTCCGCCTCGACGGAATGCGTCGGGTCGTCGATGGTCAGGTTGATGCCGGGCCCTTGCACCGCGACGGTCCCGGCCAGCACGCCCAGCTGCTGTTCCTTCTCCACGGTCTGTTTACGGGCCTCCTCGGCCTGGTCCGAGCTGTTCTCCAGCTCGGTCTTCTGCCCTTCCAGACGCCGCTGTTCGTCCGTCAACCGCTGGGAGCGATTGTCCAGCTCGTCCAGAATGCGCACCAGGTCCTCCTGACGCGCACCCCGCAGCGCACTGCTGTCACTCGTGGAACGTACCTGAATCGCCAGGCCGAGGCCGAGAATGAACAGGAGTACAGCAACGATCAGTTGAGCCCGGGTCAGCCGCGGCGGCCACAGACTCGCGGCGAGCCGCTGCCGGCCGTTCTGCGGCTTCCCGGGAGTGTCATCTTCCTGCGCCGCCGCCGGGGTGCCGGCGTCTGCCGGATTCTCGCCGTTCTCTCGCGTGTCGTCCGGTTTACGCTCTTCGGTGCCCTCCCCTGCCGCCTTGGGGGCGGGCCGGCTCTCAGGGGGCATCGGCCGCCGGTCGGCGGGACCGCGGTCCCGCTGTGGCTCCGGCTTCTTGTCCGGGCTCGCCTCCGGGTCCTTCGCCGGGCCCTTCTCCGGCTCGGGCGTCTCGTCCGTTGCCATTCGCCTCACGCCCTGAAGACGTGCCGGCGGATCGCGGCAGCGTTCGAGAAGATCCGGATGCCCAGCACCACGACGACACCGGTGGAGAGTTGGGCGCCGACGCCCAACTTGTCACCGAGGAAGACGATGAGCGCGGCGACCACGACATTCGACAGGAAGGAGACGACGAAGACCTTGTCGTCGAAGATGCCGTCGAGCATCGCGCGCAGACCGCCGAAGACGGCGTCCAGCGCGGCGACGACAGCGATCGGCAAGTAGGGCTCGACCACCGTCGGCACCACGGGTCGGACCACAAGCCCGACCACGACTCCCACGATGAGGCCCAGTACGGCGATCACGATGTGCCCTTCCCTGTGTCGGCGCCGTCCGCCTTGGCGGCACCGGCCTGCGGCTTTGCGGTACGTACGGTCAAGCTGGGCGCGGGTGGCAGCGTGACCTCGCTCTCGGCGGAAATCCTGGTGCGTACGCCGTAGTTCTCCTGCAGTACATGCAGATACTGACCGTCGACGCTGTCCTGGAACGCGGTGCTGAGCCGCTGCCCGCCCCCCACCGCCAGCACCGTATAAGGCGGTACCAGTGGCTTGTTGTCGACCAGTATGGCGTCTCCCGCGGCTCTGATCGCCGAGAGTGACGTAAGCCGCTGCCCATTGACGGAGATCGCCTCCGCACCGGACTCCCACAGGCCGTTGACGACGCGCTGCATGTCCCTGTCGCGCACCCGCCCGGTATCGGAGAAACCGCTGCTCTCCCGCGGACCTCCCCCACCGGACTCCGCATCCTTGGCGTCGTCCACCACAAGTTTCACGCCAGGACCGGTCACTTCGGTCGAACCGGACAACAGCGCCAGCAGTTCGGCCTTGTCGCCGCCGTGCTTCTTCAGCGCCTCACGCTGCATCCCGCTGACCGCGTCCCGGGTCGCGTCCACCCGCTTCTGCAGTTTGTCCGCCTCGCTGGTGCCCTTCTGGATGCGATGGATGAGCTCCTCGCGTTCCTTGGCCAGCGTCGGTGCCGATATCCGCGCCTGGGCCGCCCCGACGGTGACGACCACGGCCGCCAGCACCAGACCGGCCGCAAGACCCAACTTCGCCCGCAGGGTGCGCGGCAGACCGTGTATGCCCGCGGCGGACTTCCGCGCGGCGGCCTCCGCGTACCCGTCGTCGAGGCTGTGATCCATCACGTTGGTCAGCAGCGACATGGACGCATCGGGGCGCGCAGCCGACTTCCTGGGAGTGCTCCGATCGGGGCGCTGCTGCGACATGCCGCTCATCGTCGCACGTCGGCTGCGCAGTCTCCCAATGGCCCCACCGGCGTGCCCGATCACGGGCACGCCGGTGGGCTGCGACTCAGCGTCCGGCGCTGTCCACCACTGCCGCCCACTCGTCCAACAGCTGCTGCGCGGAGGCGTCGTCCGGTCCCTCCGCCCACAGATGTGTGACCGCCTCGGCCGGGTCAGGCAGCACCAGCACCCAACGTCCGTCGGTCTCCACGACCCGTACGCCGTCGGTGGTGTCCACGTCCCGGTCGCCGGCCGCCTCGACCACATGCCGCATGACCAGGCCCTTGACCGCCCACGGTGTGGCAAGGTCACGGCGCAGCACATGCGCCCGCGGAATGCGCGCGTCGATCTGGCTGAGCGTGAGCTGGGTACGGGCCACCAGGCCGATCAGCGTGACGAACGCGGCCGCGCCGTCGAAGACACTGCTCAGCTCGGGAATGATGAAGCCGCCGAGACCGTCCCCGCCGAAGACCGTGCCCTCCATCCGGCCCACCCGGGTCAGATCGTCGGGCGATGTGGTCGTCCACTCCACCTGCGTCCCGTGGTACGCGGCGACCTGCTCGGCGATACGGGTCGTGGTCACCGGCAGCGCCACCCGCCCACTGCGCCGCTCGGCCGCCACCAGGTCCAGCATCACCAGCAGCGCGCGGTCGTCCTCGATGATCCGGCCGCGCTCGTCCACCAGGGACAGCCGCTCGCCCACGGGGTCGAAGCGCACACCGAACGCGGCCCGCGCCGACGCCACGATCTCGCCGAGCCGGACCAGCCCGGAGCGCCTGGCATCCGCCGTCTCGGTCGGCCGGGACTCGTCGAGACCGGGATTGATCGTCAGCGAGTCGACACCGAGCCGCCCCAACAGACTGGGCAGCACCAACCCGGCACTGCCGTTGGACGCATCCACCACGACCTTGAGCCCGGAGTCGGCGATGCCCGTAGTGTCCACCGCCCGCAGGACGGATCCGGTGTACGAGTCGAAGACGCTCGCCGGGAAGCGCAGATCGCCGATCTCACCGGGGAAGGCGCGGCGGTACTCCTGGCGGGCGTAGACCCGGTCGAGCTTGCGCTGCCCGGCCTGCGAAAGGTCCGCACCGCGCTCGTCGAAGAACATAATGTCGACGGAATCCGGCACTCCGGGCGTTGTACGGACCATGATGCCGCCCGCGCTGCCGCGAGCGGTCTGCTGACGGGCGACCGGCAGCGGAACGTTCTCGAGATCCCGCACATCGATGGCGCTGGCCTGCAGCGCGGAGATCACCGCGCGCTTGAGCGCCCGCGCGCCACGCGAGTGGTCGCGGGCGGTGGTGACCGTAGAGCCCTTCTTGAGCGTGGTGGCGTACGCACCCGCGAGCCGAACCGCCAGCTCCGGTGTGATCTCGACGTTGAGAATTCCGGACACCCCGCGCGCGCCGAACAGATGCGCCTGGCCCCGGGACTCCCAGATGACCGACGTATTGACGAACGCACCGGCCTCGATCGTCTTGAACGGATAGACCCGAACATTCCCCTGGACGATCGACTCCTCGCCGATCAGGCATTCATCCCCGATTACCGCGCCGTCCTCGATCCGTGCGGCCCGCATGATGTCGGTGTTCTTGCCGATCACACAGCCCCGCAGATTGCTGTGCTGCCCGATGTACACATTGTCGTGCACCACGGCCTTGTGCAGGAAAGCCCCGCTCTTCACCACCACATTGGAGCCGACGACCGTATGCTCGCGGATCTCCACATCCGCCTCGACCTTGGCGTAGTCGCCGATGTACAGCGGACCGCGCAGCACCGCGTCGGGATGCACTTCTGCGCCCTCCGCGACCCACACCCCCGGCGAGATCTCGAAGCCGTCGATTTCGACGTCGACCTTGCCGTCGAGCACATCGGCCTGGGCCTTCACATAACTCTCGTGAGTGCCGACGTCCTCCCAGTAGCCCTCGGCGATATAGCCGTAGATCGGCTTGCCTTCCTTCATGAGCTGCGGGAAGACATCGCCGGACCAGTCCACCGAAACGTCGGGCTCGAAATAGTCGAAAACCTCCGGCTCCATCACGTAGATGCCGGTGTTGACGGTGTCCGAGAACACCTGGCCCCAGGTGGGCTTTTCCAGGAACCGCTCGACCTTGCCGCCCTCGTCGACGATGGTGATCCCGAACTCCAGCGGGTTGGGGACCCTGGTGAGGCAGACGGTGACCAGGGCGCCCTTTTCCTTGTGGAAGCGGATCAGGTCAGTGAGATCGAAGTCGGTGAGGGCGTCACCCGAGATGACAAGGAAAGCGTCGTCCTTGAGGGCCTCTTCCGCGTTCTTCACGCTGCCGGCGGTGCCCAGTGGCTTTTCCTCGTTGGCGTACGTGAGCTCCATTCCGAGCTCTTCCCCGTCGCCGAAATAGTTTTTGACGAGCGAGGCAAGGAATTGCACGGTCACGACGGTCTCGCTGAGACCATGCCGTTTCAGCAGCCTCAGCACATGCTCCATGATCGGCCTATTGGCCACAGGCAGCAGCGGCTTGGGCATACTTGACGTCATGGGGCGAAGACGTGTGCCTTCGCCGCCCGCCATCACAACGGCCTTCATGTCGGAAGCGTCCTCCTCTAAGAGACGACGGTCTTGCCGACTTCACTTGTCCAGATCGCCCACTGTTCTTGTGCTCACGTACGGGCGCCGGGCCTAGGCACAATCTGCCGGTTCGGCGAGCTCAGTCGGCCGTGGCGTCCGCCCTGATGAGCCGGCGGACCTGGACCACGTAGAGGATCCCTGCCCACCAATAGAGCGCCGTACCCCATCCCGCGAACGCCCATCCGAAAATAGCAGCGAGCGTGTGAAGCCAGGTGTCCCCGCCGCTCAGCAGGAGCAACGGGAAGGCATACATCAAGTTGAACGTAGCCGCTTTGCCCAGGAAGTTCACCTGGGGAGGGCCATACCCGTGACGTCCCAGGAATCCGACCGCGATCAGCAGCATCAGTTCCCGCGCCAGCAGCGCCGCGGTCAACCAGAGCGGCAGGATCTCGCGCCACGTCAGCCCGACGAGGGTGGAGAGGATGTAGAGCCGGTCGGCCGCGGGGTCAAGGATCCGGCCAAGGCTGCTGACCTGGTTCCAGCGCCGGGCGAGCTTGCCGTCCAGATAATCGCTGACACCGCTCAGCGCAAGGACGAGCAATGCCCAGCCATCAACCACCGGGCCGCCGAATTCCGGCCACAGGATCAACCACAGAAACACCGGCACGCCGACCAGGCGCGCCATGCTCAGAATGTTCGGGATGGTGAGGACGCGATCCGTCTGTACCCGCGTCTCCTGGACCTCCACTCGGAAGCCTCCTGTGGGAAATGTGCCGACGATACCCCTGACCTTACCTGCCCCGCCGGCCACGCCATGCCACGGGTCCCCGATCCGGGAAACGCAAAGAAGCCCCGTTGGGAACCAGGTTCCCAACGGGGCTTTCTCTAAAGTTTGTTCGGCGGCGTCCTACTCTCCCACAGGGTCCCCCCTGCAGTACCATCGGCGCTGAAAGGCTTAGCTTCCGGGTTCGAAATGTAACCGGGCG